>NZ_KV809519.1:0-423 GCF_001812605.1 Neisseria sp. HMSC073G10
AAGGAAAGTTTTTCTATAAAAGCTGTTACCAACTAGGCCCGGATAACGTTGAATACGGCAAGGTTCATTACGGCGGTCAGCGAGAAACAATGCTGGTTGAATTGAATGGTACAGGTTGTCAGGCTGCTATACCCGGTTGGGAAAACCGATTGTATGAGTTTTTAAGTAAGTGCATACGTCCAAAAATTACCCGTGTTGATGTGGCCCATGATTTTTTTAACGGCGAATACACGCCCGATCAAGCATTACTTGATCATGATAACGGTCATTTTGATGTTCATAACATGAGGCCAAAAAGTGAATGCCGCGGTACTGCATGGCGCAATGATGATGGTAGCGGCAAAACCTTTTATGTAGGTAAACGCGGAAATTCTAAATTTACACGTGTCTATGAGAAAGGAAAACAATTTGGCGATGTCAACA
>NZ_KV809519.1:523-3556 GCF_001812605.1 Neisseria sp. HMSC073G10
TAGATGTTTTGCTTTATCCCGGTTCGTATCTTGGTGGTGCTTACCCGATATGTTCGGCGATATTCAAAACAGAAGCTAAGCGGATGGATGCCAAGACAGAAACAGTAAATTTATCTTTCGATCACAAACTGTTTCATGCGCGTAATCAGGTTGGAAAGATGGTTAATTTCCTCCGTGATATAGGCTGGGATGATACAAAAATTGTCGATGAACTTGTAAAAGGCATTGAAGGTTATCCCAAAGGTTTACAACCTGAACAATACGACTGTAGAGATCAGACACAAAAGATCCAGTATATACACGAAGAGCAAAAAGCAATTGATGATTTGAACATGCAAACATTACTTGATGATTTGCTTGATGAGAAAGAAACCGCATTCCCACAAGACAGGGAAAAACAATACATTCGAGACATTGAACTCGAAGAGAAAATTATTTCAAATTTTTTAAACAAGTAAAGGAAATTCAAAATGTTTGAGCAAAGCCAAGTAACCACGTATTCAGCAACCCTGTTGGGAGCAAAACAATTCAAAGGCGAAATTGACGGTAACAAAATCGATTCTTCCACTGTTTTGGTAGCCAGCCCCATGCCGTCAAACGGAAATGCTGTGGGCTTTACCGCGGCAAGCATGAAATTTGGCGATAGCCATAATTTCGAAAAGCTGAAAAATCTCAAATTCCCATGCGCGGTTGATGTAACCGTAGCAATGGAATCAACAGGTAAAGGCCTTGTTCCTAAATTGCTTGATTTCCAAGTTAAAGGCGCAACGCCCAAAGCCTAAGAAAGGCTGAATCATGAGTAAGTATCAGCAAAAATTTATTGTTCAAGAACTCGAAAATCATGAATTCATCTATCCCGATCCATTCGGCGATATTGGCTTTACGCCAAACATTAAATCTGCCGGTCAATATGAAAGTTATGAAGACGCTTTCAGTTCGGCGATTGAAGAAATTGGCGGAGAATTTTTAATTTTCAGTTTTTATACAAAAGAAGACTAAATTTAAGAGACTCGGCGGGCGGTCTCTAAAACCTTCACATAGCCCGCAAACACATTTTTTAAACATTTCGTAAAGGAAAACATCATGAAATTGATGAACACTTGCCGTAAATACGGCGCAAAACTGGCCGTTGTTGCCGCTGCTCCTCTGGCTTTTGCTACACAAGCCTATGCCGCTTTGCCCGAAGGCGCAAAAACAGGTATTGAATCTGCCAAAGCTGACGGCCTTGAAGCAGGATGGCTGGTTGTCGGCGTTTTTGCAGCGCTGTTCGTAATTGCCATTGTGAAACGCTTGTTACGTTAATAGGTAATTAAGATGTACTACCAAGTCGGGAATAAATGTCTTGAGCAAAGCCAAGCTGAAAACGTCTATTTCAGCTTGGTAGTACCTCAAATAACCCAAGACGGAAAAATTATCAAACCTGAATACAACGGCACAGTATGGAAACTGAACGGACAGACGATTAAAGCCGATTTACCTAAATGCGATCCAAGTGACAATTTAAAAAGCGGTTTGGATACAGGATGGCTCTTATTCGGCGTGATGGCCTCTGTGTATTTTGTATCCATTTTAAAAAGGGTTCTCAAATGATGGATTACTATTTTTACTTGGGACTGGCAGTACCTGTTTTGATAGGGGCGATTTTATTCAAGGATTGATACCCTATTCGGGTAATGGCAAAATCTAACTTTCAGCAACCATTATGAAAGTTAGTATTATGTTTTACATTTCAGAAGAAGAATTGAGATTTAAAAAAGATACGAATCCCAATTATTTAAATGAAAAATTGTGTCATGTGTTTATAGCTGAAATGTTCAGACTTAAAGAAATTTATCCAATTTCTGATTTTAAGAACATGGTAAAAAGTGCATCTCAATATTTCTTAAATCGAACATATCTTGATGATATGTTAGTTTTTTTTGAAGATGGCTCGTTTTTAAAATTTCAGTTTTTAGAACATGGCTTTGAATGCAAAGAGTTCTATGATGGTCAAATTTCTACGGCTTATTATTATGGCCGTTATTCTATTAGGATTTAATTTTAAAGCTCATGCTGAATTAGTTGTTGAACCAAATGGTAGAGTACGTGTTTCGACTGGCGGTTTTAATCAAAATGGCGTTAGAACTTGGCGGTATTTAGATAATGGTCGTGGTGGTATGGGTGGGAATATGTTTTATCATGAAAATTCCAGTAAATCCCTAGCTGTCCGTGACGTATCAACTGGCTTTAGATCTGCCTCAACTGTCCCCGTAACGTTAGAAGCTAGAGTATCCCGAAAAGCCGTCCTATCAGGCGCATTTGGCCTGGTAAAAGCAGGCGCAAAACTTGGTCTAAAAGCTGTTCCTTATGTTGGTGCTGCTTCATATGCTTATGATGCCTATCAAGTTGTTAAATCTGATCTTGAATTTGAAGGCTACAAATGGAATGAAGCTAGCGAAGAATTCCTAAAAGAATGGCCTGCGAGAAATTGTATTTGGGTTAGAGATGAAAGCGACAGAGTGCAAGATGTTGCATGTTATGGCGTTGATAGTTCGGTTTTAAATGCTTACAGAAAAGGCGGTAAAAGCCAACGCGAAGCAGAAGAACTTATGAAAGGCCAAATGGAAAAACTGGCTGGCCCTTTTTGGGAAAAACGTAAAAAGGAACTTGATAAAGATTTAGGTTCTAAATTTTGGGAATATTACCATTTAGATGAATGTCTATTCGATTTAAATGGAGGTGGTTGTTCAGTTAAAAGAGGTAGTGACGGCAGAAGTTCAGTTTCTTTTCGTTTAAAAATGCGAGATACACAAGTCCTTGATCAAGAAACATTTCTAAAAATGTCAACCCATTCAATAGATAGCAACCCTACCCCCTTCGTCGAAGGCACAGGCAAACCAGAATATAACGAAAAAGTATCAGTCCCTGCCGGTACTGTTGTAACCATTGGCCCTGTTACCCCCGAAAATGGCAAGCCGGTGCAAATTACCATTACTTTCGGCCAAGATTCAAATGGCAACTCAACTGCAAAAGTTGAAACAACGCAGCGTCCTG
>NZ_KV809520.1:0-1804 GCF_001812605.1 Neisseria sp. HMSC073G10
GGGATTTTGGGGAATTTTGCAAAGGTCTCAGATTATCTGAAAATAAGATTCAAGGTTTTCAGACGACCTTTTAGCGGGTAAATTGCTCTCTAGATTGTTGTTACCGTAAAAGGTCGTCTGAAAATCCTACCCACTCAAAAACAAACCGCCCTTTCAGGCGGTTTGTTTTCAGCTTAAACAGACGGTTATTGCTTTTTACCGCCGAATACACCGAAAGCGTTGTTACTTGAAGAGCCATTATCACCTGGTTTTTCATTGTAACTGTATCGTCCCGCCATTTCGGCAGCTTTGTCGCCGTAGAATCCGCCTGAGATAGAACCTTGCACACCGGAATCCCATTTACCATTAAAGCTGCTGCCTGTAATACCTGCGGTAAAGGCTCGTTCATTCATGAACCATCTGTCACCACTATTGATTTTACCTGCGATAGTCTTGGTATCGAAGTTGACATCTGCGGTAAACGAACCGGCAGTACGGTAGCCTCCTGTATCACCCACCCAGTTTTCCTTATTATCCAAGTTGCGGGCACGGAAATTCAACACCTCGCCTGCGTATTTAGCCGTACCGGACGGTAGAGAGGTACTCATTACCCCCTGAACAAACAAGGAGTAGGCATTATCAGCAAGTTTTGCCGCACCGAAGACAACATTGCTCAAATTGCCTGAAGCAACAAACGACTTGTAGTCCGAACCCAATTCAGTTTGATAGAGCTTGTTGGTAACAGGTGCCAAAGCGATTGCCGTACCGTTGATGACGACTTTGGTCAAATCGGCGATATTCGATAAGAAGTATTGCTCGCCTGTTTCGCCTTTTTTCAATTCGGTTGTGGCAGCGTCAACTTTAGGCTGAGTTACAGGCGCATCAGGTTTGGCAACCGGCGCATCAGGCTGGCCGCCTGCTTGAGCTGCATCTTGGCGTTTTGCACCAAACACACCGCGCGCCACTACGTCTTCATCACGTTGGTTTTTGCCTGCCGCACTATATGTACCGGCAAGTTGGTCTGCCTTCGCGCCAAAGAATCCGCCTTGCATCGTACCTTGCTTGTTGGAGAAGGTATTACCGTGCAAATCGCCATTGAAAGACAGATTTTCCGCCATATCGCGCGCATTGGATTTGACGACACCTGCAATCCTGTTGCCACCACTACCACCGCCAACCGTTTGATCGGAATAGCGGTTGATGCTGACATTGATGGTTTTTTGGTCGAAATTGACTTTTGCGGTAACATCGGTTGCTTTGGCGGCAGGATACAGATTGGCCAGCTTGGCTTGCGAACCGGTTTCAAAAATTTCTTGCAGACCTCTTGTATTGATCGGCAGTCCGTTTTGGAAATGCAGGCCGATGCCTTTATAGGTTGCATCCCCTCTTTGGGCTGCAACGGTATCACTGCCTGATGGCGTGCCTTGGACAAACAACGCCTGTTTCACATCACGCAGATCACTGACATCGGCAACACCGCCGTAACGAACGTCAGGCAACAGGTCGCCGCTGTGTACCGCATATTGTGCTGCATCGGTTTTACCGCCGTTCATACTTTTTTCGCCCAACGTAAACTCACCCGCTTTAACGTCTTTGGTATTAATGGCGACACCATCAAGTACGACGCTGTTTTTATCCGAGGCAGTCGGAGCTTCGGTTTTGGCATATTCCAAATCGCCGGTTTCACGTTTTTTCGCTACCAAGACACCGCCATCCAAAGCCTTACCCATTACTTTGCCTTCGCCGCCAAAACCTTGACCTGAATTGGCCTCATTGGCTTTCTTAGCTTCCTCAGCTTTCTTGGCTTCTTCAGCTTTCTTGGCTT
>NZ_KV809521.1:0-6601 GCF_001812605.1 Neisseria sp. HMSC073G10
TGCTGCCGCTGTCGCCGTTGAAGGTCAGGCCTTTGCTGTCAACGGTGGTTTTGGCATCTACGCCTTTTTGGATGTTATCTTTAGTGCTTTGAGCGAGATCGATACTGTAATTAGTTGTGACGGCACCATCGGCTGCAGTTGTGGTATTAGAGTTCAAATTCAAAGCATTGGAAACTTGTACCGTTGCTTTATCTGCGCTGACGGTATAAGTGGTTTCTTTGCCTGAAATTGTTTTATTAACGTGCGCGTTATTGCCTGCCTCCACCTTGGTTGTGGTTTTGGCATTATTGATGGCATTGGCTACATCGCCGGCAGTCGCCACACCGGCAGTCGGTGCGGAAACTGTGCCATTATTATTGACAGACAATGTGCCTTGAGTGACGTTGATTTGGACTTTTGATGCATTCTCGCCATCGGCAACTGCAACGGTCGTCAAGTTGCCATTAGCGTAGTTGACTGTACCGTTGTTATTGATACGGGATTTGTCTGTACCGTTTTGTTGGATATTGTGTCCAACATTGTTCATCACTGTGTACAGTTGGCTACCATTAACTGCATCGGTTGAAGTGGCGGAAATACGGCCTGCGGCAACATTGTGAATTTGGCGTTCATTGCCTGCGCTGCCTACAGAAACCGCGCCTGTTTTAGCAGATGAAGAAGCTGAATAGCTGACATTGGTCGCAGCGCCGCTATCGTTTTTGAATGTTGCATTTTTAGCTGTTGCATCAAAATTATTGGCAGTGCCAACAGCACCATTGCCCAATGCAACAGAGCTACCAACCGTAGTCGTCGCACCATTACCCAACGCAACTGAATCGCTTCCAGTCGCTTTTGCATTATTACCGCCGGCAAAACTATTCTGCCCGGCAGCTTGGGCTGAGGAACCAATAGCGGTGGAATAAAGGCCTGAACTGTTTGCCTGCTTACCAATGGCGATAGAATAAGCTTGCGTTGTCTGCGCCTGATGACCAATTGCAACAGAATCATCTCCAACTGCATTTGACAAATAGCCCATTGCCGTACCGTTATTTTGTGCCGCTGCCCTTGCACCGACAACGGTTGCATTTTCGTAGTTGGCTCTACTGTGTGCACCGACGACTATAGAGTAATTGCGATCATTTTCTGTGTTCAAACCTATGGCAATAGAGCCTGTACCGCGGGAATTGGCATTAGAGCCTAAAGCCACGGCACCCACAGTTCCTGAAGTTACAGTTGCATTTGGGCCAACGGCAACAGAAGACGAACCAAGTACGTTGGCATTATGACCTAAAGAAACACTACCCGTCGCACCAGTGCTTGTTGCCGCATTCGGTCCGATGGCAATCGAATTGGTTGCTTTTGCACCGTCATTGTTCCAGTTTTTCGTACCGTCAGTTTTGCCTTCTTCTGACTTAACAGAAAAATAACGAACGCGTTCAAGCGCATTCAATACGCCATAAAGCTGTGAGCCGTTGATTGCATCAGTAGAGGTAGCGGAAATATCGCCAGGGGATACATTAATGATTTGGCGTTCGTAACCTTGAGAACCGACAGACACAACATCACCGGCATCGGTAGTTTGACCGCCTGCCCAAGTGTAGGTTACACCCATAATTTCGCGTTGAACGTATGCCCGACCTTCTTTATCGGTTTTAGAAGCCGTACCCAAAGCCACAGAGTTCAGCAAAGTTGCTTTTGCACCTGTACCCAAAGCTACACCACCAAAGGCAGTGGCTTGAGATTTAGTACCAATAGCCAGAGACAAATCGGCAGATGAATTAGACTGCACACCTAATGCAACAGAACCTTGACCGGCAATGGTATTACCATAAACCCCGCTATTCATTGTATCTCCGGTCATTTCTTTATAGATATCCCGCAGATTTTTACCACGTAGCGCATATTCACCAACTTTCGCACCTTGGGCATTGTATTTGATGAATTTGTCCGTTGCGCTGCCTGAATATTGGGTACCACCAACACTATCAAGGTCATCACCACCCACCGAGATAGATGAATTACCCTCAGCTACAACATTACCACCAACCGCAATAGATTGGTCACCCTTTGCCCACGCGCCCTCAGGTCTGCCCTGTGCATCGACACGGTTACCTGAACCAATAGCAATAGCCTGAGTTATCTTAGGACTACTTGAATCGCCTACTCGAGCCGTATTACCAATAGCAATATTATTGTGAGTTAAACCCGGGTGCATAATGTTTTGGGAAAGAACCCCAGATGCACGTCCAATAGCAATCGTACCAAGGCCGGTTGCATTCGCGTCTGTACCAAGTGCAATAGCACTTGATGGCGCACTACCCGAACTTGGAGAATTTGCCACTGCACTTTTACCGATGGCAATGGTATTTCCAGTTTGAGCTTGGGTTGAATTACCTATAGCGATAGACTCACTTTGATAACCCACTGCATTGGTACCGATCGCAATGGCATTTTGCGCATTGGCTGCAGCCTGACTGCCGCTGCCAATTGCAATGCCGTCTTGACCTCTTGACGTGCTGGATTTGCCCAAAGCCATTGAGCCTATACCAAATGCTTGCGCCGAATTACCCAATGCTGTTGTGCTCGTATTATCGGCAAGAGCATTCTTACCTACCGCTGTCGCTTGCGTACCATTTGCTTTGGAATCTGCACCCAATGCTGTTGAATCTGTAGAAACAGCATTAGCACTTTTACCTATCGCTGTTGCATGTGAACTACTTGCACTTGTATCTGCACCCATCGCAACAGCATGATTTTGAGTAGCCTTGGCATTTGTACCAACAGCAAGACTGTTATTATGTGTTGCATTTGCACTCGTACCTACCGCAACTGCACCATTAGCCGTGGCATTGGCTGATGCTCCTACTGACAGAGCACCAATACCGGTCGCTGTTGCACCGCTGACCGCAGTAGCACTGGTTGGAGGATCAACCGCAATTAGCCCACGTCCCGCAGTTGCCGCATACGAATTACCTGCACCCAAAAGAGCTGCCGAAATCACTGTCAATCTGAAAACTGTCGCGATACCATTTTTACCGGATTCGGCAGATACATCTGTACTGTTTTGTTCTGCAGACGATTTCACACGGCCTTTGGCCAATTCGGACGTTACAACGAAAGATTGAATCGTACGGTTCCAAACGACTTTAAATATCTTATTCATTAGTGTGTCTTTCTCTTTTTATGATGGGTAAAAGCGTAGGCGTGAGCATGACGCTACTTTAAAAAATCTATTGCGGAGGATTTCCCTGCAAAATGCTTGCTTCGAGCTGACGTTTATTGTCACTTTAAGACGAAATTTAGGTCTTTTACTATCTCGAAGTGAAATAGTATTTCATACTTACTAAATATCCGCTAGTCAGAAATATCAACCGATTATCTTTAATTTCTAAATAAAATCACGGCTTTCTACCAAAAAAACCAATTATCAAAAGGGTTTCAGCCATGTTTCTATTAATAAGCGGTGTGTTGCATTCCATTGACAAGTCACAAGCAAACACAGTAACCATGCAACTCATATGCCAATTATTTAAAATATTATTTATTAAAAAACGAAAGAAAAAGGCCGTCTAAAATGTTTCAGACGGCCTTTAATGAAATGATATTGAACAACTACTTACATTGAATAATTTGGTTTTTAAGCTATCAATAAAATTGGCAATATGCTTTTAATACGTCATAGAAAGAATACGTATATCCCTACTTATACAAATGCGGATGGTTTTACAAACCGAATACGGCAATATCGCCCTTGCCTTGACGAATCAGCTCGGTACCATCGGTCATATCGATAACCGTCGTCGGCTCAGTACCGCACCAGCCGCCATCAATAACCAAATCAACAGCATGCTCAAGACGGTCTCGGATTTCGTATGGATCGGTCAATGGCTCTTCGTCTTCGGGCAGCATGAGGGTGCAACTTAAAATAGGTTCGCCCAACTCTTGCAAAAGCGCCAAGGCAGTAGCGTTATCGGGAACACGCAGGCCGATGGTTTTGCGCTTGGGATGAAGCGTGCGATTGGGTACTTCTTTGGTTGCCTGCAAGATAAAGGTGTAGCTGCCGGGCGTAGCTGCTTTAAGCTGGCGGAATTGGGCATTATCTACTTTGGCATAAGTACCCAATTCGCTCAAATCGGCACACATCAGGGTCAGATGGTGTTTTTGATCGATTTTGCGAATCGTGAGAATGCGCTCCATCGCGGTTTTGTCGCCGAGTTTGCAACCCAGCGCATAGCAGGAATCCGTAGGGTAAACGATAACGCCGCCACTGCGGACAATATCGGCGGCTTGCTTGATGAGGCGGTCTTGGGGATTATCGGGATGGATGGCGAAAAATTGTGCCATGTTTTTTTCCTTATCATTCTAATGGTTTGTTGTTTGACATTTTAAAACTTATTTGGCCGTCTGAATATTGGATTTCCGCCACCATGAATGGATTTAGCCTTAGCTACAACACGGCTGACCCAGCGATACCTTATATATAATTTTGATTTACCGGCCGATATCGAAAGTCAATTTAATACACTATATAATGCGTTATTTTGTTTGAAAGTCATCTCAATGTCTGCTTCTTCCCTACCTTCCCGCCGCTTGTCTATTGCACCCATGCTCGATTGGACAGACAGACACTATCGCTTTATGGCGCGACAAATTACACGCAATGCTTGGCTTTATAGCGAAATGGTCAATTCAGGCGCAGTGGTTTACGGAGATAAAGACCGCTTTTTGAGTTTCAACGAAGGCGAGCAACCGGTAGCTTTACAGCTTGGCGGCTCAGATCCGCATGACTTGGCAATCGCTACCAAAGCGGCTGAAGCGTATGGCTATAATGAAGTCAACCTAAATTGCGGCTGCCCCAGCCCACGCGTTCAAAAAGGCGCTTTCGGCGCTTGCCTGATGAATGATGTAAATTTGGTGGCAGATTGTTTGAACGCAATGCAGGATGCAGTTGAAATTCCGGTAACGGTCAAACACCGCATCGGCGTAGACAGACAAACAGAATATCAAGTCGTAGCAGATTTTGTAGGAACACTTCGCGAAAAAACATCCTGCCGCACATTTATCGTCCATGCACGCAATGCTTGGCTGGATGGTTTATCCCCGAAAGAAAACCGCGAAGTCCCGCCACTCAAATATGAATACGTCTACCGCTTGAAACAAGAGTTCCCCGACTTGGAAATTTTAATTAACGGCGGCATCACCAACAACGAAGAAATCGCCGAACATCTGAAATTTGTCGATGGTGTCATGATCGGGCGCGAGGCTTATCACAATCCAATGCTGATGCGCGATTGGGATGCGCTGTTTTATAACGACGCACACGAACCAATCCAATACGCAGATTTAGCAGCTTGGCTATACGCATACAGCCGCGAACAAATCGCCTCAGGGCGCGGCACCATCCTACGCCACATCGTCCGCCATGCACTGGGCTTGATGCACGGCCTAAAAAATGCCCGCACTTGGCGCCGTATGCTCTCAGATGCCGCTTTGCTGAAAGACAACGACGGCAGCCTGATTCTAGACGCATGGAAAGAAGTCGAACGCGCAAATATTTGGGACTAATGCCATATCGTGCGAATAAATGAAAGGCCGTCTGAAACATCAAATAATGTTTCAGACGGCCTTTTAAATTGCAACAGACTGCTAAAGATATTTTCATTTCTCTTTGGCTACTATGATGATTAATTCATCGAATAAACCCAAAACATAATCTAAGCATAAAAAAATGCGGCCTAAATTAGGCCGCATTTACTTTGCTTCGTCTTTTCAGACGGCCTTTTCAGGCCGTCTGAAAGTCAGATTACCATTGGTAACCAACTGCTGCGGTAGCACCGAAGTGACCACGTGAGTTGCCGGAAGCAGTACCTTTGATGATCCAGTTACCACCATCGGAGATGCTAGAGAAGCCGACAGCGTAACCGGTTTCACCGCGGTAGTGACCGCCACCGATAGCCAGCATGCTCTTACCTGGCAAGTAAGCTTGTGGCAGACCGGCAGTAGCCAGAGCTTGAGCCACACCTGCGCGGGCGTTGTTGTCAACCTTGTTCACATTGCTGTTCACATCGCCGAATTTTTGGTTCAGCTGGTCAACGTTAACCGCATCGGTACCTTTCTTACCTGGAGCAACATTTTGGATAGTAGTGTTGCCGGCATCGATACCACCTTGGTTGATGGTTACAGGACCTGCTTTCAGTTCGTTAGTAGTAACACTGTTAACGGTCAGATCAGGGTTCATGCTGACTTTCAGCGCATCGCCGTCTTTCTTAACGAAGATGTTTTGAACTTCTTTCTCTGAAGTCTTACCGGTTGCTTTGTCGAATACTTGAACTTTAGTACCCGCATCACCTTTAATCTGAATAGTGTTATTCAGAGGTTTGGAGATAGAGCCGTCAGTAGTACCAGTCTCATCAACCAGACCGAAGGTGCCATCAGCATCTTTACCGTCTTTACCATCTTTACCGTCTTTCACGGTTGCAGTAGAAGTAGAGATGACTTTACCGTCTTTATCGAAGTTGTTGATAGTGATGGTAGAAGTACCTTTAGCTTCATCACGCTCAACTTTACCTTCAGCAGACTTACCGTTGTCACCGGTATCACCTTTAGCTGCAGCTGTACCATC
>NZ_KV809522.1:0-3258 GCF_001812605.1 Neisseria sp. HMSC073G10
CTTTCTTGGCTTCTTCAGCTTTCTTGGCTTCTTCTGTTTGTTTTGAATCACCTCCTCCGCCCGAGCCGGAATTATTGCCCGGCTGTTGCGGGGTCGGTGCAGGCTGTGCAGACGGCGTGCCACCACCGCTTGAACCGCATGCACTCAATGCGATGCTGCAGGCAATCGCCAACATACTTAATTTAAATGATTCCTTCATGGTCAAACTCCTGAATGTGATAATGGTATTTTGGAATGATGGTGATAAAATATTTGATAATTATTTACATCAAACCAATTAAAATATACCGCAAATGCGGATAACCAAACGGTACTAAACTTGCATCAGTATGAAGGTCGTCTGAAAACGGAATTTATGAATCCGCGTATACAGATGTGTTTCAGACGACCTCTACTTATATCGTCAAACCATTAATGACGATGCGGAACAAAGCCTTCCGGAGCTTCCGCACCTGCAGGCAGGTCAAATGTTTCGCGCAGAACGACTTTGTAGAACGCAAATGCATCTTTTGCACCTTGAATCGCTTCGGCTTCAGCTTCAGGGCTTAAACCCAAAGCATTCAGATGCTCGACAAAAGCACGCCAATGTTTGCCGCGGCCGTTCGGATGGGGAGCGAGGTGGCGCGCGCCGTGTTCGCCGGTGTAATCCAGCTTTTGCGCGTGTTTAAATAAAAATGCTGCGCCCAAATTGGAACCTTCGGCGCAATACAGCCAACCGATGGCTTTATTGCCGGTTTCATGCGGCAGCGGTTTGCCGTATTCGTAAGGTTTGTCGCCCAAATCCGCCAAGTCTTGCGTTACCGCATCGTAACGCGCCATGTATTCCAGCTCGGGAATGGCTTTGTTCAACTCGGGGTCTTTATAGATATGATCAACCGCTTTGTGGAACACGGATTGCAGTTTCAAAAATTTGATGTAGTTCTCTTTGTTGGTAAACGGCTCGACAGACATAACCAAGTTGTCCACGCTATCGTGAATAGTTGTAGTTTGCTCTTTCAGCCGTTTGGCAAAAGTCAGCTCTTGTGTTTCGCTCATGTGAATATCCTTCATACAGTTTCAGACGACCTTCCGGCCGCCTTTATTTAAACAAGGTGGATTGGATAGATTTGAAAACGGACACGGGATGGAAGCCAAGGTTTGTGGGATTGGAAACCCACCAAACCTGGTTGAAAACAAACCATCGGGTTTCGTTATTTTATGAAATATTTTTTAAAAATATATATCATTCCAATTCAAATGGCAAGAGAATGGTTTGCAGCTACTTGCAACTACAAGATAATAACGGACAATTTTCCACCTTCGGCAAACAAGAGAGGCAGGCTTAACGGAAAATGATTCCTTAACCATAAAAAATATTGTTTACAAAGACATGACGAAATCTCGGCAGACGCCGTCCTTGCCTCACCTGCGTCAAAACGGCATACTTTCGCCATACCGAGCCGCAGGTCGTCTGAAACCTGCCACACTGTCAAAAAGGAAGAAACAACATGAACCCTATCCGCCCTTTCTTAGACCATACTCCGCAAATTCACGAATCCTGCCTCATCGACGAAACCTCCGTCATCATCGGCGAAGTATCGCTTGCCGAAGACGTATCCGTTTGGCCGTATGCCGTTCTGCGCGGCGACGTGAACAGTATCAGCATCGGCGCGCGCAGCAATGTACAGGACGGCAGTGTCTTGCACGTTTCGCACAAAAACGCGGAAAAGCCCGAAGGCTCACCCCTTATCATCGGCGAAGACGTAACCGTCGGACACAAAGTCATGCTGCACGGCTGCCGCATCGGCGATCGTGTGTTGATTGGGATGGGTACGATTATTCTGGACGATACCGTCATCGAAGACGACGTGATGATAGGTGCAGGCAGCTTGGTGCCGCCACGCAAACGTTTGGAAAGCGGCTATCTCTATGTCGGTTCGCCCGTCAAACAAGTCCGCCCGCTGACCGAAAAAGAAAAAGAATTTTTGAAATATTCTTCCGCGCATTATGTGCGCTTGTCCGGCCAACACAAACAGTCAAAATAATTTTCAGACGGCCTTATATCCCCTAAAAAAGAAAGTTTTATGCACACACTCTACCTAGCCTCCGGCAGCCCGCGCCGCCGCGAAATTCTGGAAAACTTAAGATTCAAAGTTATCCGTATCCCTGCCGACATCGACGAAACGCCGCATTCCGACGAAAAAGCCGCCGATTATGTGCAACGTATGGCGCAGGAAAAAAATGCCGCCGCTGTCGAGCAATGGTTAGCCACACACGACGCGTCGCCCGAATATCCGATTCTGACCGCCGACACTACGGTCGCCTATCAAAACCACATTCTCGGCAAACCGGAAACCGAAGCCCAAGCAGCCGAAATACTCGCCCGGCTTTCAGGGCAGACGCATCAGGTGCTGACTGCCGTATGCGTATATTGGCAAGGGAAAACACACGGCGTTTTGCAAACCAGCGATGTACGTTTCAAAACCTTGTCTGCCGAAGAAATATCCGCCTATATCCGAAGTGGCGAACCGATGGACAAAGCGGGCGCGTATGGCATTCAGGGTTTGGGCGGCGTGTTTGTCGAGCATTTGCAAGGCAGCTTTACAGGCGTGATGGGCCTGCCCGTTTACGAAACGGTCGGCTTGTTGGAACAATTCGGATTGAGTATTCCCCCATTTGCCTGATTTTAAATACCTTCAAACAAACATTATGAAAACATACGTCTTCCCCTTTTTATCCGCAGTATTCCTTCTCGCTGGCTGCACCACTTTTTCAGACGACGGTACACCCGCCATCCGCAAAGGCAACGACAGCATCCTCTCTTTCGGGAAGCTTGGCTCCGCTATAGAAGATGCGCCCGCAGGCGGCTGGGTCATGCTCGGCGATCAATACACCTATGAGACCTTTGCAAAAAAGCCCTTCCTTCGACAGCTGAAACTCCAAACACAGGTTTTCGTCTATTTCAGCTCCTAATTACTCCTGATTTTACCCAAATACCCCCTTAATCCTCCCCGGACACCCGATAATCAGGCATCCGGCCGCCTTTTAGGCGGCAGCAGGCGCACTTAGCCTGTTAGCGGCTTTCAATAGGTTCAAACATATCGCCTTCAGATGACTTTGTGCACTCACTTTAATCAGACCAAAATAGCTTGACCGCGCATAGCGGAATTTACGGTGCAGCGTACCAAAGCTTTGTTCAACCACATAACGGGTTTTTGATAAATATCGGTTACGTTTGGTTTGTGCTTCCGACAGCGGACGGTTGCGGTGGGCTTTGCG
>NZ_KV809523.1:0-19618 GCF_001812605.1 Neisseria sp. HMSC073G10
TTTAGGGGATTTTGGGGGATTTTGCAAAGGTCTCTGACCGTCAGCGGCTCGGTGCAAATGTAGGATTTTCTTTTAAATCATTTAAAAGGCCGTCTGAAAGTATATTTTTCAGACGGCCTTTTGTATTGCTCAATGATTAGAATGGAATATCGTCGTCGATATCATCAACCGGAGCAGTCGGTTGTGCCGGAGCAGGACGACGGGCTGGGGCGGCTGGGGGTTCTTGAGCCGGAGCAGATTGGTATTGCTGTTGTGGCGCTTGTTGGTAGCTGCTTTGGCTTGAATGGCCGCCTTGGTTGTAGCCGTCATCGTATGGTGCGCCGCCGCTGTTGTCGTTGCGGCCGCCGAGCATTTTCATTTCGTTGGCGATGATGTCGTAAGCGGTGCGCTCGATGCCGTCTTTGCCTTGGTATTTGCGGCTTTGGATACGGCCTTCCAGATACACTTGGCTGCCTTTACGCAGGTATTGACCGGCGATTTCGGCGAGTTTGCGGTACATGGTGATGTTGTGCCATTCGGTACGTTCTACGCGTTGGCCGTTACGGTCGTTCCACGTTTCGCTGGTGGCAACGCTGAAGTTACAGACGGCCTCGCCGTTGGGCATATAGCGGACTTCCGGGTCGCGGCCTAGGCGGCCGATGAGGATAACTTTATTCAATGACATTTTACACTCCTGTGATAATTTTTTCGGCGGCCTCTTGGTCGAATCCTTTTTGCAAGGCCTTGATATAAACGGTTTGCTTGTCTGCGCTAAAGCTGATGCTTTCAACGCCTTCAATTTCAGTCAATTTTTGGTAGAGCAAATCCGGATTTTGTTGCCATTCGGCGTTAAGCGGATAGCTGAGGTTTTTGACAGGTTTCGGTGCCGGCGAAATGACTGCCAATACCAGCCACAGCAACATCAATACGCTACAAAAGGCAAATACGCCTACAAAACCGTATTTTTGGAACAATAAACCACCGGTTGCACCGCCGACAAACAAGCCGACCGACTGCATGGTGTTATACACGCCCATCGCGGTGCCTTTCAAATCGGACGGGGCGATTTTCGACACCATAGACGGCAGGCTGGCTTCCAATACATTGAAACCAATAAAATAAACAATC
The DNA here is from genome assembly GCF_001812605.1 of Neisseria sp. HMSC073G10. Classification (NCBI taxonomy): domain Bacteria; kingdom Pseudomonadati; phylum Pseudomonadota; class Betaproteobacteria; order Neisseriales; family Neisseriaceae; genus Neisseria; species Neisseria sp. HMSC073G10. Next base: position 1,108 of record NZ_KV809523.1, read on the forward strand.
AGATAAGCGGTAATCAACCATACCGAGTGCATGCCAAACAGCAAACCGATTTGCGCCGCGGCAATGCAGACGATACCAAGGATAAACACTTGTTTGAGTTTGTTGCGCGTTTCGCCGACGATAATCAGAGGCACCATAATAATCAGGCCGGTAATGGTTGAAGGCAGATAGACTTGCCAGTGATGGATTTTTTCCAAACCCAGCTGCGTCATGGCAAACGGCAATGCGGTAAATAAAGCCATTTGCGCCGCATGCAAGGCAAAAATACCGAAGTCAAGATTGAGCAGTTGGCGGTTTTTCAATACTTCGCCCATACGCGAAGGCTGCGCCTGCGTGTCTTCGTGCATTTTTGACACTTCCGGATCAGGCGTCATCCAAGCAACCACGACGATACTGATTACCGTCAGAATACCGGTCAGCGCAAATAGGCCGGATACGCCGATAAAGCTGGCAATCATCGGCGCCAGCACTAGGCTGACGGAGAATGTCAAGCCGATACTCAGGCCGATCATCGCCATCGCACGCGTCCGCACTTCGTTACGGGTCAAGTCCGCCAGCAAAGCCGTTACCGCCGCACTGACGGCACCCGCGCCTTGAATGGCACGCGCGGCAACCAACATCTGCAGGCTGTCGGCAACTGCGGCCAAAAAACTACCCGCCGCAAACACAATCAGGCCGGCATAAATCACTTTTTTACGGCCGAACTTGTCGGAAGCCATGCCCAAAGGCAGCTGCAGCAAAGCCTGTGTCAGCCCGTAAATACCCATCGCCATACCGACCAGCGCTTTATTGTTTTCTGCGCCGGGCAACGAAGCGGCATACATCGCCAAAACAGGCAACACCAAAAACATCCCCAACATACGCAGTGCGTAAACACCGGAAAGTGTGGTACTGGCACGCCACTCGTGCGGAAACATTTGAATGCGGTTATCTCTTGCCATAAATAATGTTTCAGACGGCCTTAAGTTTGCGAAAGGCCGTCTGAAAGTGTGAATTAACAGATTTTCTGATTATACAGGATTCAAAGGAATTGCATGGGGTCAAATCGCAAGCCGTTTATCGCAAACCTGCTTCATCGGTATAAAACGGTTTCAACAAAAAACAACATCACGCAACATCTGCCCTATCCCATTTATCCCGAATCAACCCCACTGCCATCTATTTCGCCACGCGCCTAATACAGCATTCGGATATTTATTACTGCCCAAGCTGCCGTTAAACCTTGCCAAAGCGCGGACAATATTGCCTTTTTCGATATTGTTGTAATGGCGCAGAATGGTGCAGCCATAGCGCAGATTGGTGCGGATGTCGAAAAGATTGTGCGACGGATTGCCAATATAGTTTTTCCAAAACGGCATCACCTGCATCAAACCGCGCGCGCCCACGCCGCTGATGGCATATTGGCGAAACGCGCTTTCCACTTCAATCAAACCCAAAATCACTTGTGTATTGAGTCCTGCACGACTGCTTTCGTATTGAATATTAACCAACAGGCGGCGGCGCTCGCCCTCATCGGGAATGAAACGTGCCAATCGGGAAGACATCGCCGCCAACCAACGCTCCCCTTCCCTCAAATCGGCAAACACCAGCCGCGCAGGGCTGGCGCTATTGATCGAACTGCGCATCACGGACGCCACATCATCGGCCAGCGTTTCTTCACGTTGCGCTCCTGCCCATGCGGTCGCAGGCGTCAAAAGCATGGCTCCGCCCACTTGCAACAGGCGGCGGCGCGATAAAAATAAGGAATCTTGGTTTTCCGATTTCATGTATTTCTCTTTTTAGGCCGTCTGAAAAGTTCAGACGGCCTTTGATATATTTGCTTAAAATCAGCATTATAAAATACATCTATGAGCAGAATCAAAGAGCTGTATTCCTTTTATTTTATTGTCAAGTGATACCGCCTCAAGTAACATTTAGGTTTTTCTAATCAAGCGGTATTTTTTATGACCACCACTCCCGCCAACGTTTTAGCCTCCGTCGACTTGGGTTCCAACAGTTTCCGCCTGCAAATTTGTGAAAACAACAACGGCCAGCTGAAAGTCATCGACTCGTTCAAACAAATGGTTCGCTTTGCCGCCGGCTTGGACGAACAAAAAAACCTGAGCGAAGCCTCTCAAGAACAAGCCTTGGAATGTTTGGCGAAATTTGGCGAACGCCTGCGCGGATTTCAACCCGAAAACGTGCGCGTGGTGGCCACCAACACTTTCCGTGTTGCCAAAAACATCGCCCAATTCCTGCCCCGTGCCGAAGCGGCGCTGGGTTTCCCCATCGAAGTCATTGCCGGCCGTGAAGAAGCGCGTCTGATTTACACCGGCGTAGTGCATACCCTGCCGCCCAAAGGCGACAAAATGCTGGTTATCGACATTGGCGGCGGCTCGACCGAATTTGTCATCGGCTCGGATTTGCAACCGCTGACCACAGAAAGCCTGCCTTTGGGCTGCGTAACGTACAGCATGCGCTTCTTCCAAAACAAAGTGACCGCCAAAGAATTCCAAGCCGCCGTTTCCGCCGCGCGTATCGAAATCCAGCGCATCAGCAAACTGATGAAGCGTACCGGCTGGGATTTCGCCATCGGCACGTCCGGTTCGGCAAAATCCATACGCGACGTTTTGGCGGCCGAATTGCCTCAAGAAGCCGATATTACCGCCCAAGGCATGCGTTATCTTGCCGATAGGATTATCGAAGCCGGTTCGGTTAAAAAAGCCAAATTTGAAAACCTCAAACCCGAACGCGTCGAAGTTTTTGCGGGGGGATTGGCCGTGATGATGGCGGCTTTTGAAGAACTCTCGCTGACCAAAATGACCGTTACCGAAGCCGCACTCCGCGACGGCGTGTTCTACGACTTAATCGGCCGCAGCCTCAATGTCGATATGCGCGAACAGACAACGGCAGAGTTCCAAAAACGCTACCACGTCAGCCTCAACCAAGCCAAACGCGTTGCCGATACCGCGCAAGCCTTCATGAACAGCCTGTGCCACGCCAAAAACGTAACCGTTCAAGAGCTTGCCCTGTGGAACCAATACCTCAGCCGTGCAGGCCGTCTGCATGAAATCGGCTTGGATATTGCCCATACCGGCTATCACAAACACTCCGCCTACATTCTCGAAAACGCCGATATGCCGGGCTTCTCACGCAAAGAGCAAACCATTTTGGCGCAACTGGTTATCGGCCATCGCGGCGACCTCAAGAAAATGGCGGACATTATCGGCAACAACGAAATCATGTGGTGTGCCGTATTGTCCCTGCGCCTGGCCGCCCTCTTCTGCCGCTCGCGCCTTCCGCTTGATTTGCCGCCGCAAACCCAGCTTCGCGTCGATGAAAACAACCACAGCTTCATCTTGCGCATCAACGCCCAATGGCTGGAGCAACACCCCCTCATTGCCGATGCGCTGGACTACGAAAGCGCGCAATGGCAGAAAATTGATATGCCTTTCTCGGTTCAAGCACAATAAACCGCGCTCCGTTATAATAGGCAGCTATTCAAAATCCAAACCGCAGGCCGTCTGAAAACGACAGCCTGCCATACATCAAGGAAAAACATGAGAAAACCCCAACGCGGCTACGCCCGCCAAGACCGTGTCAAAGAACAAATCATGCGCGAGCTTGCCGAACTCGTCCGCACCGGCCTGAAAGACCCGCGCGCAGGCTTCATCACCATCAACGAAGTCGAAGTTACCCGCGATTACAGCCACGCAACCGTGTTTTACACCGTCCTTGACGACAGCACACGCGACATTACCGAAGAAGCTTTGGAACACGCCAAAGGCCATTTGCGCAGCGAATTGGCCAAACGCATCAAACTCTTCAAAACGCCCGAGCTGCACTTCAAATACGACGAATCACTCGAACGCGGCATGAGCATTTCCAGCCTGATCGACCAAGTAGCGGCGGAAAAACCGGTTGAAGACTGATTGATTAAAACATACAGGCCGTCTGAATGCTTTCAGACGGCCTGAACATTAACACTCCCCTACTTAATATGACAGCCAAACCCACCAAACGCCCGGTCAACGGCGTTCTTCTCCTCGACAAATCCGAAGGCCTTTCCAGCAACACCGCCCTGCAAAAAGCGCGACGGTTGTTCCATGCCGAAAAAGCCGGGCATACCGGCGTACTCGATCCTTTGGCCACAGGGCTTCTGCCTGTTTGTTTCGGCGAAGCGACCAAGTTCGCCCAATATCTGATTGATGCCGACAAAGCCTATACCGCCACGCTGAAACTGGGCGAAGCCAGCAGCACAGGTGATGCGGAAGGCGAAATCGTTGCCACCGCACGCGCCGATATTTCATTGTCCGAATTTCAGACGGCCTGCCAAGCTTTAACGGGCGATATCCGCCAAGTGCCGCCGATGTTTTCAGCCCTCAAGCACGAAGGCAAACCGCTGTACGAATACGCGCGCAAAGGTATCGTTATCGAACGCAAAGCGCGCGATATCACCATTTACTCCATTGATATCACAGAGTTTGATGCACCCAAAGCCGTGATAGACGTACGCTGCAGCAAGGGTACTTACATCCGAACCCTCAGTGAAGACATTGCCAAACACATCGGCACATTTGCCCACCTGACCGCCCTGCGCCGTACTGAAACCGCTGGCTTTACCATTGCCCAAAGCCACACGCTCGAAGCCTTGGCAGAATTGGACGAAGCCGAACGCGATGCCCTATTGCTGCCTTGCGATGTCTTGGTGCAACATTTTCCCAAACTTGAGTTGAACGACTACGCCGTTACCATGCTCAAATACGGCCAACGCCCCCAGTTTACCGAAAACATTTCCGCCGAGCAGCCCATCCGCGTATACAGCCGAGACGGCACATTTATCGGGCTGGTGGAATATCAAAAAGAAATAGGCCGTCTGAAAGCCTTACGCCTGATGAATACCGCCGACAAATAACTTCCTGCAAAGAGAGCCAATCATGAAAGTCTATACCGCCCCCCAGATGCGCGAACGCGAGCAAGCAGCCGTCGACAAAGGCACGAGCTTCGACCAACTGATGGAAAATGCCGGTAGCTCTGCCGCCCGAGACCTCATGCAGCGTTATCCCCAAGCCGGACGCGCCCTGATCGTTTGCGGCAAAGGCAACAACGGCGGCGACGGCTTAGTCATGGCAAGATATATGCAGGCGCAAGGTTGGCACATCGACATTCTGTTTTCACTCGGAGAAAATCTCTCCCCCTTGGCTCAAACCAATCGCGAGCGCCTCAACGGTTTGCCCCATATTGAATTGATAACCGTCCAAGAACTGGAAGGCCGTCTGAAAAAAGGTTACGACATCATTATCGAAGGCATATTCGGAACAGGCTTCAGCGGCGCCCTTCCATCAGAAATTGCCGCCCTCTGCCGCCAACTCAATCATGCAGACGGCCTGAAAATCGCCCTCGATATTCCCACCGGCCTCAACTGCGACACCGCCGAAGCCGATCCCGATACATTCCACGCAGGCCTGACCTACACCTTTGCCGCCTACAAACCGGCACACTTAAGCGAATCCGGCAAAATCTATTGTCAAGAAACCGTCTGTTTACCTATTGGCATTGATTGAATGCCTATAAAAAATAACAGGGTGCAATTTTGCACCCTGTTATTTTTGCTTACTTCCAAATCTGCGCCAATTTAATCCCCAGCGCCGTCAAACCAAACGAACCGAAAACATGCAGACAGGTTGCCATCAAAGCCATACCCCAGCGTTGGGCCTGCATCAAACCCACCATTTCCACAGAAAAACCTGAAAATGTGGTCAAGCTGCCGAGAAAGCCGGTAATCCAAAGCAAACGCCATTGAGGATCGGTTAAGAGTTCCGCCAATACACCAATCAGCAGCGCACCCAGCCAGTTTGCCGCCAAAGTATCGATAGAAAAAGGCGCAGAAGACACCAGCACCAAGCCAAACAGCCAACGCAATACAGCCCCGACAGCGGCACCGCAAACAATGGGAAAAATATACGCAAACATAACAAGTTAAAAATTCAATTCAAAAACAGGCCATCCGGTCATTTAGGCCGTCTGAAAACCCAGCAAGGATGCCTTCATATCTTATTGCCAAATCTTAGGCGCGGATTTCAAATACCTGTCGTCATCGAAAGTACAAATCCATTGCGGCTTGAGCGCGATAAAAATAGCTGTTGAAATACCGCTCAAAAATGCCTCTGCCCAAGCAATTAAGAAGAAAACAGGAAAAGCGGTTTTCCATAATACCGCCGTATCGAATACATCCGCCCAGTCCAACAAACCGACCAAAATTACGCCGGTAAACACCATACCGACCGCCGCGGCCCAGAAACCATTCAGAAAAATAAAGATAAAGATATTGGCAGGCAAACGTGACACCCAATGGCGGAAACCCAAGTTCACCAACAAAGGCGGAAGCAATACGGACAAGGCGTTGATGGGGAACATATGCCAATCGCCCCAAAGCCACAAATATGGAAGAAAAAACAATACGCCAAGGCAGAATGCAGCAGAAGTGCCCAGCATTAAAGCCGTCAGGTTCAAGGCAAGCAAATGATAGCTCATGCCGGCCAGTTGTCCGCTTTCCGGGGAGGCATTCAAACTCCAAGCCAGCGGCAACATCACGGCAGCCACCAAAAATGCGGAACGATGCTGCGATACCGACACCCATGCCTGCTTTGCACACAAAACAAAAATCACCAGCAACACAGGCCATGCCGCCATCACGACACCAACGGGAAACCATCCGTTTTGAAAAATCATCATCTCATCCGCAAAATGTTCAGACGGCCTATTATACGCGTCTCAAGCCATAGCTTTGACAATCCTGTCTGCCTTTGCCGTTAAAGCTTGTTTCGGCTGGTTTTGTTTACCCGAAAAAAGCGTTAGAATAACGGACTTTGCCGTTTAATTAAGGGGATGGACGCATGCTTTGGACAATATTGGCTTTAATTCTGCTGGCTGTCATAGCCGGCTTGTTCTGGTGGCGCCAGAAACAAGAGCAAAAGTGGCGCCAAGAATTGGCCCGACTCAGTGGCGACGAACAAGAAATAAACGAAGAAGACAGCCCGGTCGGTTTTTCCAACCAACTGGACAGCCTGAAACGTTTATTCAGCATGAACAAACGCACTGCCGACAACCATAAAATCGCCCGCATCCGCCTGCTTTCCGAGCTCGAACACAATAAAATGCAACGCGCCGAAACAAACGAAGAGCACGCAGCAGAGCCAGTTGCCGAAGAGCTGGAACACATCACAGCTACCGAAGAAGAAATCAAAACTGCGCCTAAACCCCGCAAATCTGCCAAACCGGAACGTATTCCTAAAATCACGCCGTTTGCACAGATGGAAGCTCCTGAATACAGCCCGTCTTTGGTGCAAAACAGCGATTTTGAAGAAATCACATTAGAAGAAGCCACCCGTTCCCTGCATGAAGCTGCGGTTGAGGAGTGGAACGAGCATTTGGCCGAAAAAAATGCGCCGATTTACAAAGACGAAGTTGAAACCCCATTGTTGCGCGCTTCATCCCTGCCGATGACCGGCATGGAAATCATCGACTATAACGACCCTATCTTGCGCCGCACACGCGAACGTGCCTTGGCGCGTGCCAATAATGTCCGCGTGGCAGAAGCCAATGCGCCGCATATCGAAACCGTTCAGACGGCCTTAAGAACTGCCGAAAAAGAAGCCATCCTCCCCTATACTTCCATGCAGGCATTCCCATCTGAAATCCAAGCGGAAGATATTCACGACAACCTTGCCCGCCGTACCGCCGCACGCCACAAACTGGCCGCGGCCGTCGCCCCATTGCGCGACTACTCTCCGCGCACCATCGAAAATGACGAAATTCTGGCCAACTTGGGACAAATCAGCCGTCCTGCCAGCCTGCGCCGTCAAGTTCGCCATACCGAAGCGGCCGCCGAAAGATGGGCGCGTAAACAAGCTGCTACGGAAGCTGTTGCACCACAACCTACCGTACCGGCAACGCCGTCCCGTCCAAAACCGACTGCGCCTGTGAAAAAATCTCCTTATATCTCCCGACCTGCCGCGCCAAACGCAACCTTAGTCGAGCCGCCTGCCGTACCGGTTGTCCCTATGGCTAAAACCGACATTCCGGAGCCGCCTGTTTTCCAAACCTCGATTGCACCGATTGATATCCCCGAGCCGCCTACTTTTGAACATAAAATCCAAGTGCCGATTTTTGATGCACAAGTCAATGCGCATGTCAGCAATCAGCCTAAACGCAGTATCCACGATTATTTAATCAGTGAATCTGCCGTCGAAGAAGCTGAATTCGATAATGAGCCGGAAGCTCCTGTACAACCGAAAGCAGAAGCTATTCAAGCGGTTGAAACTATTGAACCCGTTGAATCCGTTGAAACAATCACAATGCCGTCTGAATATACACAGACAGTCGTTGAAACGCCTATGCAAACCGTAGAACCAAGCGTTCAAGAGAGTATGCCAAGTGTAGTTATTCCAGCTTCGGCAACACTGACTGAGGCACACCTACCGACTACCGCCCTGCTTCTGCCGCCGCAGTTTGACCCAAGCGCCTCGCAAACTGAAGAACAGTTGCTGGAAAACAGCATTACCATCGAAGAAAAACTGGCCGAGTTCAAAGTTAAAGTCAAAGTGATGGACTCCTATTCCGGCCCGGTCATTACGCGCTACGAGATTGAGCCTGATGTCGGCGTGCGCGGCAGTGCCGTTTTGAACCTTGAAAAAGACTTGGCGCGCTCGCTTGGCGTAGCTTCCATCCGCGTGGTGGAAACTATCCCCGGCAAAACCTGCATGGGCTTGGAATTGCCTAATCCAAAACGCCAAATGATCCGCTTAAGCGAAATCTTCAATTCGCCTGCATTTACCGAATCCAAATCCAAACTGACCCTTGCTCTCGGCCAAGACATCACCGGCCAGCCTGTTGTGACAGACTTGGCCAAAGCGCCGCATTTGCTGGTTGCCGGTACGACCGGTTCGGGTAAATCCGTAGGCGTGAACGCCATGATTCTGTCCATGCTCTTCAAAGCAACGCCGGAAGACGTGCGCATGATTATGATTGACCCGAAAATGCTGGAGTTGAGCATTTACGAAGGCATTCCGCACCTGCTTGCCCCTGTCGTAACCGATATGAAACTGGCTGCAAACGCTCTGAACTGGTGCGTCAACGAAATGGAAAAACGCTACCGCCTGATGAGCTTTATGGGTGTGCGCAACCTTGCCGGTTTCAACCAAAAAATTGCCGAAGCCGCAGCGCGTGGCGAAAAAATCAGCAGCCCATTCAGCCTCACGCCTGAAAACCCTGAGCCATTGGAGAAACTGCCGTTTATTGTGGTCGTGGTAGATGAGTTTGCCGATCTGATGATGACTGCAGGCAAGAAAATCGAAGAGCTGATTGCCCGTCTTGCCCAAAAAGCACGCGCAGCCGGCATCCATTTGATTCTTGCTACCCAACGCCCAAGCGTGGATGTCATTACCGGCCTGATTAAAGCCAATATTCCGACACGCATTGCCTTCCAAGTGTCCAGCAAAATCGACAGCCGCACGATTCTTGACCAAATGGGTGCAGAAAACTTGCTCGGCCAAGGCGATATGCTGTTCCTGTCGCCCGGCACCGGCTATCCGCAACGCGTACACGGAGCGTTCGCATCTGATAATGAAGTACACCGCGTAGTGGAATACTTGAAACAATTCGGCGCGCCTGACTATATCGACGATATTTTAAGCAGCGGTTCGACCGAGGACTTTACCAGCACCAGCCGCAGCAACGACAGCGACCTCGACCCCATGTATGACGAAGCTGTTTCCGTTGTCTTGAAATCGCGTAAGGCCAGCATTTCCAATATCCAACGCCAACTGCGCATCGGCTACAACCGCGCTGCCCGCCTGATTGACCAAATGGAAGCCGACGGTATTGTTTCCCCTGCGGAAAACAACGGCAACCGTACCATCTTGGCGCAAAGCAGCGACCATCTGGATTAATTTATCTTCGCTTAAATCAAGGCCGTCTGAAAACTTTTCAGACGGCCTTTTTAAATCAGATAATGGGTTCAAAGATTCCGATCAAATTAATAATCTGTAAATAATATTATCTACAAAACCAAAGGCTTTTCCATTAACGGCATTTGCCTCGCTATTAAATAAACCCAGCCTCAATAAACAAAACTCGACCTGCCAGATATATCCCTATTCATTTGTCACCATTTTCAGACGACCTTTTGTCAAGACCGGAAAAAACAGGTAAATCCGTTTTTCGATTAGAAACAATATTATTATGATTCATGCCCTCGGCAACACCCCAACCTTTACGAGGAAAAACAAATGAAAAAATATTTTGCAGAATTTTTCGGCACTTTCTGGCTGGTATTCGGCGGCTGCGGCAGCGCAGTATTGGCAGCAGCCTACCCTGAACTCGGCATTGGCTTTGCCGGTGTCGCCTTGGCGTTCGGCTTGACCGTACTGACCATGGCTTACGCCGTCGGCCATATTTCAGGCGGCCACTTTAACCCTGCTGTTTCCGTCGGCCTCTTCATCGGTGGCCGTTTCAACGGTAAAGACCTGTTGCCTTACATCGTATCCCAAGTTGTCGGTGCGATTGCCGCTGCGGGCGTTCTGTATCTGATCGCTTCCGGTAAAACCGGTTTTGATGCTGTTGCTTCCGGCTTTGCCAGCAATGGTTTCGGCGAGCACTCTCCTAACGGTTACGACATGATGGCCGCATTGCTGATCGAATTTGTCCTGACTGCATTCTTCCTGATCATCATCATGGGTTCTACTGACAAACTGGCTCCGGCCGGCTTCGCCCCTATCGCCATCGGCCTGGGTCTGACCCTGATTCACTTGATCAGCATTCCTGTGACCAATACTTCCGTCAACCCTGCACGCTCTACCGGCGTTGCCTTGTTCCAAGGCGGCTGGGCTGTTGAACAATTGTGGTTGTTCTGGTTGGCCCCTATTGCCGGCGCAGCAGTTGGCGCGGCTATTTACCGCTTTGTTTTAGCAAACAACGACGACAAATAAACTAAACGGAATGATATTTCCGGTGCGGCAGACACCTTAAACCGTCCGCACCCAAGTTGCCGAGATACAAACGCACCGCCTGACTCAGACGGTGCGTTTGTTTTTGCCATGTTACAATACTTTCTTTTCCCACATTCTCAAACCATCATGCAAACCTTACCCTTTCAAACCGATATCGCCGCCAGAATGCTGGTCAATACCGAAAACGAAACCATCCATCCCGATGCCGTATTCGTACAAACGCAAAACGGCTATTGGATTGCTTGGTACGACCAACAAGCCGCCCTGCTTGCACCTGACACACCACCCGATATTCCCTGCTTTTGGGTAGAAGGCGCAGAAAGCTTGGAAGAGCTGGTAAGCATGGTAGAAAACGGTGAATTTGACGAAGTTGAAGAATTTGACGGCGATGATGATGCTTGGCAAGAAGCACTCGGATGCGACCATCATCACGAAGGACACTGCGGATGCGGTCATTGAGATGCACAAAACGCCTGCTTCCGGCACTTGCCCTTTGTCTAACGCTTAACGGCTGTGTTGTAGGTGCAGCTGTCGATTTGGCTGCTACAACCGTCCTGACTGCCGGGAAATTGGTTGTCAAAGGAACGGGGGCAGTGATTGATGCCGCCATTCCCGATGGTAAAAAAGACAAGGATAAAGAAAAAGAAAAGAGCAAAGAAAAGCCAAAATCGGAAGAAATCGTCTATAAGAAAGAATACTCTGACGAAGTAACGCAATAATCCTTCAAACGGCCTCAGCAAGGTAACCAATCTTAACTGAGTCCGTCTGAACATTCATCCTTACATATAGCCCTGTTCGCGCAAAGAGCAGGTTTCTTTTGCCGTTACAATAAAATGGTCCAAGAGCGTAATATCGACCAAACTTAAAGCCTGTTTCAAACGCTCTGTAAACTGCACATCAGATTTAGATGGCCTTGCCGAACCACCCGGATGATTGTGTGCCAAAATCAAACTGTCGGCATATTCATCCAATGCCAATTTGACGATTTCACGGATATAAACCGTGTTTTCCGCCACTGTACCGCGCGACAATTCCCGTACCGCAATCAATTGATTTTGACGGTTGAGCAGCAAAGCAACGCTGACCTCAATTTTTTCATGCCCAATATGAAGGCGCAGATAATCCGCAACCGATTTCGGGTTTGACAGAACAATCTGCTCCTGCAAATCTTCACCCAAAATCCGCCGCCCGATTTCTTTGACCACTGCAAATTGAGTATAGCTCGCCAAGCCCATGCCCTTATAAGCAGCGAGTGTTTTGGCATCCGCACTCATCAGCTTCCCCAAACTGCCAAATTCACCCAACAAATAACGCGCCAAATCGACCGCGCTCATACCGCGCGTTCCGACACGCAGCAAAATCGCCAGCAACTCCGCATCACTCAACGCCGCCGCACCGTGCGCCAAGAGCTTCTCGCGCGGCCGCTCCCCTTCGGGCCATTCTTTGATACTCATGTTTTCCCTTTTATTTATATAGCGGATTTAGTTTCAATTTTGAGCAAAACCGCCTCTCCCGATATAAAACGTCATCCATTATGGTTTTAGCAAATAAATGCAATTTTCGTATTTTATTCTATTTTGAATAATTATTTAAGATATATGAATAATAATTAAGCCACTTTGTGCAGAAAAACAACGTTACCCATTTTCGCTATCCTGTTCCCCTGCCTGCCTTTCCTTTCCTATTTGTTTCAAATCAGCTGATACAAGCATTTTCATATTGCCCCTATGAGGCTTAGGCTAATATAATATTGAGTTTGCCGAGAGCAAAAGCTGAGGCTTAAACTGCTTTCTATCCACGCTGCCCGTGCGCTTTACAAGAGTTTCAGACGGCCTCCGTCCGACTCCCGCCAGCAATCAAACAGCTTTTTATCACCCATTCGAAAATCCGTTTTGCCGGTACTCGTCTTTCTTTTTGGAGTATTGCCATTATGACCGCAACCACTGCGTCTTCAGCCAAACCTTATTTGCAAATCCAAGGCTTGGTGAAAAAGTTTGGTGACAATTACGCTGTCGATAACATCGACTTGGACATCTATCAACATGAAATCTTCGCCCTTTTGGGCAGCTCAGGCAGTGGCAAATCCACACTGCTGCGCATGTTGGCAGGCATGGAAAGTCCCAATCAGGGCAAAATCATTCTCGACGGCCAAGACATTACCAAGCTTGCTCCGTACGAACGCCCAATCAACATGATGTTCCAAAGCTATGCCCTGTTCCCACACATGAGCGTTGAGCAAAACATCGCTTTCGGTCTGAAACAAGACAAAATGCCTAAAGGCGAAATCGATGCCCGTGTGGAAGAAATGCTGCGTCTGGTACAAATGACCAAATACGCCAAACGCAAGCCGCACCAACTCTCCGGCGGCCAGCAACAACGTATCGCTTTGGCACGCAGCCTGGCGAAACGTCCTAAAATTCTGCTGCTTGACGAACCTTTGGGCGCACTCGATAAAAAACTGCGCCAACAAACCCAACTGGAATTGGTCAACACGCTGGAACAAGTCGGCGTAACCTGTATCATGGTTACCCACGACCAAGAAGAAGCGATGACGATGGCTACCCGTATCGCCATTATGTCCGACGGCCAATTGCGCCAAGTCGGCACACCTAGCGACGTGTACGATTACCCTAACAGTCGCTTTACCGCTGAATTTATCGGCGAAACCAATATTTTTGACGGCGTCGTTATTGACGACCGCGCCGATTTCTCCATCGTCAAATGTGACGGCTTGGAAAACCACGTCCGCATCGACCACGGCCTGGGCGTTCCGAACGAGCATGAAATCTGGATCAGCATCCGCCCTGAAGACATTGATTTGCATAAAGAAAAACCAGAACACTTGGGTGCGCACAATTGGGCTCAAGGTACAGTCAAAGAAATTGCCTACTTGGGCAGCTTTGCGATTTACCACATCAAACTTGCCAACGGCCGTGTCGTCAAAAGCCAAGTTCCCGCACCTTACTGGTATGTGCGCAACATTACGCCGCCGACTTGGGACGAAACTGTCTATATCAGCTGGCCTGAAAACCAACCTACGCCTCTGTACAGTTAATTTGAGGGAAATGCAATGGACCTTAAAAAACTGAAAAAGAAACTGTTTCGCCGTCCTGGACAGCGTGCAGTGATTGCCGTGCCGTATATTTGGCTTTTGATTCTATTTCTGATTCCGTTCGCCATCGTATTGAAAATCAGCTTTGCCGAACAAGAAATCGCCATTCCGCCATTTACGCCTTTGACGACGATTGATGAAGACTTAGGCCGTCTGAACATTGCCATCAGCTATCAGAACTACGCCGACATCTTCCAAAACTTTTGGAATACGCTCAATCCGTTTGGCGACAGTGAAAACAGCAATATCTATTTGATGACCTACTGGTCTTCGATTAAGACCGCGCTGACGACAACCATCATCTGCCTGCTGATTGGTTATCCGACCGCTTATGCCATTTCACGCGCCAATCCGGCTGCGCGCAACGGCCTACTGTTGGCAATCATGCTGCCTTTCTGGACCTCTTTCCTGTTGCGTGTTTACGCATGGATGGGCTTATTGGGTCACAACGGCATCATCAACAATTTCTTAATCAAATATGGAATCATCAGCGAGCCTTTAGACCTGTTCTACAATGCTTTCTCGCTGAATTTGGTGATGGTTTACGCCTATCTGCCGTTTATGATTTTGCCGCTGTACACACAACTGGTAAAATTGGACAACCGTCTGCTCGAAGCCGCTTCCGACTTGGGCGCAGGTCCGATCAAATCGTTCTTTACCATTACCCTGCCTTTATCCAAAACAGGCATCATTGCAGGCTCTATGCTGGTCTTCGTGCCGGCCGTCGGTGAATTTGTGATTCCTGAATTGGTGGGCGGTTCTGAAAACCTGATGATCGGTAAAGTATTGTGGCAGGCATTCTTCGACCAAAACAACTGGCCGCTGGCTTCTGCCGTCGCCGTCGTCATGGTTGCCCTGCTGGTTGTACCGATTGCCCTGTTCCAGCACTATGAAAACCGCGAATTGGAAGAAGGAGGCAAATAATGCAGAAAACCAAATTATCCTGGTTCTTGAAACTGATGCTCCTGCTCTCGCTGGCATTCCTCTATATTCCGCTGGTGGTTTTGGTCATCTATTCTTTCAATGAATCCAAACTGGTTACCGTTTGGGGCGGTTTCTCAACCAAATGGTACAGCGCATTAATGGAAAACGACACCATCTTGGAAGCGGCCTGGCTGTCATTACGTATCGCCATCGTTTCGTCGCTTGCCGCCGTAGCACTCGGCACATTAGCTGGTTACGCTATGGCGCGTATCAAGCGCTTCCGCGGCAGCACCCTGTTTGCCGGTATGATTTCCGCGCCTATGGTGATGCCTGACGTGATTACCGGTTTGTCCATGCTACTGTTGATTATTCAGGTGCAAATGTTCCTGCAAGGCAGTGAATTGTTGCAATCGCTCTACTTCGATCGCGGCTTCTTCACGATCTTCCTCGGTCACACTACGCTTTGCATGGCATACATTACCGTCGTTATTCGTTCGCGCTTGGTGGAATTGGATCAATCCTTGGAAGAAGCTGCAATGGACTTGGGTGCCCGTCCGCTGAAGATTTTCTTCGTGATTACCCTGCCGCTGATTGCCCCTGCGATTGCTTCCGGCTTCCTCTTGGGCATTACCCTGTCTTTGGACGACTTGGTGATTACCTCCTTCCTGTCAGGCCCGGGCTCATCGACATTGCCGCAAGTGATTTTCTCCAAAATCAAACTCGGCCTTGACCCTCAGATGAACGTTTTGGCAACCATCCTGATCGGTATCATCGGTACGCTGGTTATTGTCGTCAACTACTGGATGATGCGTCAGGCAACCAAACGGGAACGCGAGGCTGCCGAAGCCTACCGCCAAGAAAAATTGGCAGCCGAGAAAGCCGCCTAATATGCAGACAGGCTGTCCGATAAAGCATCGGAACAGCCTGTTTTATTAACTGCATCTTATCCTTTCAGACGGCCTGAATCTAAGCCCACATTTAAGGCCGTCTGAAAACCAATTTCAATGAAGTGAAAACCAACTTAAAGCTCAAATCATGATCAATCCCAGCTTCAAAGAATACCTTCCTTCCTACTATGTCAGCACGGCCAATCCCCATCCGTCTTATCCGACGCTTGAAGGCCGTCTGAAAACTGAAACCTGCGTTATCGGCGGCGGCTTGACCGGTTTATGCACCGCCCTACCGCTTGCCGAAAACGGCCATGAAGTCATCGTACTTGAAGCCGCCCGTATCGGTTTCGGCGCATCAGGCCGAAGCGGCGGACAAGTCATCAGCGACTTTGCCTGCGGCATGGAAGAAATCGAAAAACAAGTCGGTTTGGAACAGGCCCAATGGTTCTGGCAGCAATCTCTGCAAGCCGTTGAACTGGTTGACTCGCGCATTCAAAAACACAACATCCAATGCGATTGGCAACGCGGCTACGCGACCGTCGCCGTCCGTCCTCAGCATTGGGAAGAATTGCAACAATGGCACGAACACGCCCAAAAACATTATGGCGTAAGCCATTACCAGCTTTGGGATAAAGCCACGTTGAAGCAGCAACTTGCCAGCGATATGTATCAAGGCGCGCAATTTGATCCTTTATCCGGCCACTTACACCCGCTCAATTACACCCTAGGCATTGCCAAAGCGGCAGCCGATGCAGGCGCACAACTTTTTGAGCAATCCCCGATGACACGTATCGAGCCATGCGATAACGGCTGGCTGGTTCATACGCCCAATGGCAGCGTTGAGTGCAAAAACCTCGTTTATGCCGTCAATACTTATGCCGGTTTGCACCCAAAATTCAAAGTATTGGAACAAAAAGCCATTGCAGTCAGCACCTTTATCATCGCCACCGAACCCCTGGGCGAGCGCGCCAAAGACCTGATCCGCAACAATATGGCCATCTGCGACAACCGCCACGTCCTCGACTACTACCGCCTCAGCGCCGACGGCCGCCTGCTCTTTGGCGGCAAAGACAACGAGTTTATCGACGATCCTGACCGCATGACCGAACTCGTCCGCCAAGACATGCTGAAAGTTTTCCCGCAACTTGCCGACGTCAGAATCGAGCATTCTTGGGGCGGCGAATGCGACATTACGCGCAACCTCGCCCCACATTTCGGCCGCCTCGCCCCTACCGTTTTCTACGCCCAAGGCTATTCCGGACACGGCATGGCGATTACCGGCATTGCCGGTTTGGCGATTGCCGAAGCCATCATGGGCGATGACGGCCGTCTGAAACCTTTTGAGCAACTGCGCCACAGCAACATCATTACCCAGCCTTTCCTGCGCAAACTCGGCTCTTTCCTCGGCTCAAAATACTATCAATGGAAAGACAGCCACTAAACCCAAGCAACAAACATATTTCAGACGGCGGCAGATTCAAGTAAAATTCAGGCCGTCTGAAAGCTTAGATACGACAAAATTCAATCATTCATCAGCAAGGAAACCATTATGAGCAACCATCACAAACTCATCATCCTCGGCTCCGGCCCTGCCGGCTATACTGCCGCCGTCTATGCCGCCCGCGCCAATCTCAACCCTGTGATCATTACCGGCGTTGAGCAAGGCGGACAACTGATGACCACCACCGAAGTGGACAACTGGCCTGCCGATGCCGAAGGCGTACAAGGTCCGGAACTGATGGCCCGTTTCCAAGCCCATGCAGAACGCTTCGGTACTGAAATGATTTTCGACCAAATCCACACCGTTGATTTGCAAAACCGTCCTTTCACCCTCAAAGGCGATATGGGCGAATACACCTGCGATGCGCTCATCGTTGCCACCGGCGCATCTGCCAAATATTTAGGTTTGCCAAGCGAAGAAACCTTTGCCGGAAAAGGCGTTTCCGCCTGCGCAACTTGCGATGGTTTCTTCTACAAAAAACAAGATGTTGCCGTAGTCGGCGGTGGTAATACCGCTGTAGAAGAAGCCCTCTACCTTGCGAATATCGCCAACACCGTTACCCTGATTCACCGCCGCGACAGCTTCCGCGCCGAGAAAATCATGGTGGACAAGCTGATGCAACGCGTCGAAGAAGGCAAAATCATCCTCAAGCTCAACAGCTCGGTTGATGAAATCTTGGGCGACGAAAGCGGCGTTACCGGTGCACGCCTGAAACACAATGACGGCAGCACTGAAGAAATCGCTGTAAAAGGCGTCTTCATCGCCATCGGCCACAAACCCAACACCGATATTTTCAAAGGTCAACTCGATATGGATGAAACCGGCTACCTGAAAACCAAAGGCGGTACCGGTGACAATGTCGGCGCAACCAATATCGAAGGCGTATGGGCGGCAGGCGATGTCAAAGACCATACCTACCGTCAAGCCATCACCAGCGCAGCTTCCGGCTGCCAAGCCGCGCTTGATGCCGAACGTTGGCTCGACCGCCACGGCGTATGAGCCTCTAAGCTACGTCCTATTCTTTAAAACATAATCAAAAGGCCATCTGAAATTTCAGACGGCCTGAGACCTTTGCAAAATTCCTTTCCCCCAACAG
>NZ_KV809524.1:0-360 GCF_001812605.1 Neisseria sp. HMSC073G10
CGAAGGCTGCCCCCCTAGGCTAATAGGGGGGGAGCAAAATAAAACCCCTAATCCGAAGGGTGCGGAAAAATCGGAGAACCAAGACTTCGAATTTGAATATTTCAGCCATTTCGTATCGGATGGAAAAGGTAAATTCATTGAAATACCGTTAAGAAGAGGAAGGGATGACGGCGCATTTATTGACCAAATCACTTTTACGATTCACGAAGACAGTTTACCGAAAGTAACAGGTAAAGGATTGGTATCCGATACGGAATTTGTTGTGAAGTATAGCGAGCTGTTAGAAGAAATTTTAGGTTTTGGCATTACCCAAAAACTACCGTTTAAAGGAAAGTTTTTCTATAAAAGCTGTTACCAACT
>NZ_KV809525.1:0-521 GCF_001812605.1 Neisseria sp. HMSC073G10
AAAGGCCTGACCTTCAACGGCGACAGCGGCAGCACCAATATCGAAAAACTCGGCTCCACCGTGACCGTTGCCGGCGACGACAACATCACCACCGAAGCCCAAGACGATAAAGTGACCGTTAAGCTGAAAAAAGACCTGGTAGTGAACAGCGTCGAAGCCGGCGACACCACCGTGAACAACGACGGTGTGAAAGTAGGCGACGATGTCGCATTGACCCAAGACGGCGTTAAAGCAGGTGACGTCAAACTGACCAAAGACGGTTTGAACAACGCCGGCAACAAAGTGACCAACGTAGCGGATGGCGACCTCAATGCCAACAGCAAAGATGCCGTTAACGGCAGCCAACTGTTTGCGACCAATCAAAACGTCGCGACCAACGCCGCCAATATCGCCAAAGGCATCAACTTCGGCGGTACCAGCGGCAGCAATAACTACGCATTGGGCGACACCATCAATGTCAAAGGCGACAGCAACATCATCAGCGAAACCGTAGCTGGTGGTGCACAGCTGAAACTGGCCAA
>NZ_KV809526.1:0-2154 GCF_001812605.1 Neisseria sp. HMSC073G10
CTTGGGCGTAGGCGGGGGAATGGGCCAGCATCTCTTGTTGTCGTTGTGCGTCGCTTAGGCTGAGATAGTGTTCGTAGCTGCCGTCGTTACGCTCTTTCAGGCTGCCTTCGTGGGCGGCCTGTTGTTTTTCCAGCTCTTGGGTCGCGGCTTTGGCACGGTTGCCCCTATAGGTGCCGACGGCACTGTGGATGGCGGCAGTCGATTGGGCAATGGTTTGCTGTTTGTCGAGTAGATTTTGCAGATCGGGAACGCTGTCGGCACCGTGATGGGCAGTGGCCGAATCGGTATGGATGCCGAGAGCGCGGGCACTGGTTTTTTTGCCGCCGATGGTGATGTTGCCTTCGCTGAGTACCGAGCGGGTATAGCCTTGGCTGTCGCCGCTTTCATGCTGCGGCAGGGTGGGGCTGTAGTTGAGGCCTTTGTTCATGTTCTGGCCGGCGGTTTGGGACGCACGACCAAAGGCGCTTTGATTGAAGCCGTCGCCTCCTTTCAGGCTGCCGCCATAACCGGCACCGATGCCCATGCTGCTGCCGGTTTGCCGGCGGCTGTCGGCCGCGGCCAGCAGTCGGATATCGTCGCTGGCATACAGCAGGGCATCGCCTTCGGCGGAGATTTGTGCGCCTTTGGCTTCGATGTTGCCTTCGGTGGCACGGATGCTGAGATGGCGGCCGGCTGTCAGCGAGCTGCCGACGGCTTCGGCGCTGCTGCCATCCTGCACCTGCGTGCTGCGGCTGCGGCGGCGGGCACAATCAGAGCCGAACCGAAACCGAGCAGCAGGCTGAAAGCCAGCGTGCCCAAATGCAAACGACAGCCTGAATGGGGTTTCGGGCTGCCTTTAATCTGCATTATGGAATCATGATTAGCCATACGGGTTTTCTGTTTTTTGCTTTTCTTCTTTAAACCATTGTTCAAAAATATTACCCGGTGTTAAATCATCTCTATGCGAGAAAAATTTTTCATATGAATAATTAGCGGATGCTTTCTGATTTACATTGTCATATATGAGTTTCAACTGAGTTGGAATTTCCTGATGATTCTCGGCAAAGACAGAGCATAGTTCCGAATAATCTTCCATTCCAAGATTAAGAAACTGCCATTGAATCTCTTTTGTATTAAAAGACTCCTTTCTCATAATTTTATTATCCACTTTAAAAAAAGCATCAAAAGACAATACGTTTCTTTCCCTTGCACCATATATATAGACAGCGGTAACCCCCTCTCCTGAAAATTCAAGTGCCAAGCTAAGCATACGTTTTTGTATTTCTGATATCTTATCTTCAAATTTCATTTTTACTTTCCTGTGTTGTAAATCTTTTCAACTTTTTTAATGCCATCAATTTCATATTGAATAACAAAATGATCTGGCCTTAAACTATTTCCCTTGTATTGTATATCAACATTTACCGTTACGCGTTTCTTTTCCATTAATGCATTTGCCCATTCATTTTCTAGAATTTTATAATTGCTTAAATTAACTCCGCTAAGCTGGGATACCAGATTATCCAACTTTGGAGACCCGCCAAATCTATCTCCCGCCAAATGACCAGCATGATCACCACTGAGTTTTCCCGGAGTATTAGGGTTATGATGAAGCCTGTCGGAACGTTTGGTTAACTGAAGCTCTTGTGCTTCCCATGTTTTTAACCGCCCAAGATGATCAGTTTGGTATATATATTCAAACTCTCCGGCTGAGACCTTTGCAAAATTCCTTTTCCTCCGACAGCCGAAACCTAACACAGGTTTTCGGCTGTTTTTGTTTCAAATATCTACTGATTCTACTCAAATACCCCCATAATCCCCCTTGGATACCTGATAATCAGGCATCCAGCCGCCTTTTAAGCAGCAACAGGCACACTTAGCCTGTTAGCCGCTTTCAAAAGGTTCAAACACATCGCCTTCAGATGGCTTTGTGCACTCACTTTGAGCAGACCAAAATAGGCTGCCCGGGCATAGCGGAATTTACGGTGCAGTGTACCGAAGCTTTGTTCGACCACATAACGGGTCTTCGACAAATATCGGTTGCGTTTGGTTTGTGCTTCCGACAGCGGATGTTTGCGGTGTGCTTTGCGCATAATGCCGTCCTGCAGTCGACGCTCTTTCAGATGTTGCCGGTTTTCCTTACTGTCATAGCCTTTATCGGCATAGACGGTCGTA
>NZ_KV809527.1:0-237 GCF_001812605.1 Neisseria sp. HMSC073G10
TGGTTACAGTGTGAGTGCCATTGCCGTTGTCTTTGACGTCGGCTTTAGCGTTCTTACCGTCTACACCGTCTTTACCATCTTTACCGTCTTTAACGATGGTAGTAGTGACTGAGCCATCACTTTCATTAGTAATAGTGATGGTATGAGTACCGTCATTGTTATTTACAACTTCGCCAGTGACGCTGCTGCCTTTTTCACCAGTATCACCTTTGTCGCCTTTTTCGCCTTTGGCACCGG
>NZ_KV809528.1:0-19548 GCF_001812605.1 Neisseria sp. HMSC073G10
GCCGTCTGAATTGCTCTTTCAGACGGCCTTTTGAGGTTTCTATATCTATATTCTTAGTCGGCGAACTGTTTTTTCATTCGTTCGCGTCGCTCTTGCGCTTCTACGGACAATGTCGCGGTCGGACGTGCCAGCAGGCGTTTGAGGCCGATGGGTTCGCCGGTATCGGCACAGAAACCGTAATCACCTTCATCAATGCTGCGGATAGTCGCTTGCACTTTATTAAGAAGTTTACGCTCGCGGTCACGGGTGCGCAGTTCTAAAGCGTATTCTTCTTCTTGAGTAGCTCGGTCGGCAGGATCGGGAGCGGATTCGTGCTCTTGAAGATGGCCGGTAGTGGTGTTTGCATTTTCAATCAGCTCTTCTTGCATTTTAACCAGTAGTTCGCGGAAGAAGGCCAATTGGTCGCTGTTCATGTAGTCCTCTTCAGGACCATCCCAGTTTAAAATATCTTGTTCTGTCAGCTTTGCCATGGTGTCTGCTTTCGGTTTGTTGTTAATGATTTGGATGCTACGGGTTTGCTTTTATTGGGTTTTCTTAAATTTCCGTTTTGGAAATTGGGCGAATCATATCATGTTTTACCTATTCATTTGTTCCTTATATTTCGATTTGCACTTTTTTGCACTACCTTACATCTAAATGTATTAAAGCGCTTTTTAGGACGTTGTATTTTTGGTCGTTAATACCTGCTGCGCTTTCAGACGGCCTATTGAAGCAACCATAGGTTGGTTTGCTGGATAAGTTGGGGAAACCATCTGGCCAACCACAACCATAATAAGAGTGCCAACAAACTGCCTGAAAAATCGTATCGTCCTGCGCGTAAGAAGGAAAACGGTTTGAGCAATGGCTGCAGGATTCGTTCGATGGCATAAGTCAACGGCGAATAGCGACCTTGTATGCTGGACACCATTCTAATAATCAGACCGATAAGTAATGTATAGGCCGCGGCTTTCAGCATATGGAGTGCGGCAAACCAGAAGTTTGCCAAAATCAGCTTATTGCTGATGGACAGCGCCGGCGAGATGAAAATAATGGCGGTACAGGCAAGGTAGTACACCAGAAAACCTGCGGGCAGGCAGTACCAATCGGTTTTCTCGCCGGATGGAAATGCTTTTTGCCAAGGTTTGGTCAGCCAGCCTGTTGCCTGTATGCTGAATTTGAGCAGGGGATGTTCTGCTGCCAATCCTGCGTATCGGAGCAAAAAGCGCGTGATACACAGGATGGCAATAGCGTCTGCCAATAATAGGAGCAAGTCGCCGCGCATGTTCAGACGGCCTTGTATTGTTGCGCCATTTCTTGCGAACGTTTGACGCAGGCTTCCACGCCCTGTTCGATGGCTTCGGCAACGTGACGGGCTTTGAAGGTTTCGATGGCTTCGTGTGTCGTGCCGCCTTTGGAAGTTACGTTTTGCTGTAATTGTGCGAATGCTTCGCCGGTTTGTTCGGCCAAAGCCACTGCGCCTTTAAATGTGGCGAGGCTCAGTTCGCGTGCATCTTGTTCGTTGAAACCTTGTGCCAAAGCCGCATTTTGGAGCGCGCCCAACAGATAGAAAACATAGGCGGGGCCGCTGCCGCTGATGCCGGTAATATTGTGGAGTTGCTTTTCCTCGTTCAGCCAAACGGTCGTGCCGACAGAGCGCATGATGCCGTCGGCAGCTGTACGGTCGGCTTCTGAAACGCCTGCATCGGCAAACATACCGGATACGCCCAAGCCGATTTTGGCCGGCGTATTGGGCATGATGCGTACGATACGGCGTGTGCCGCCCAGATAATGGCTGAGGGTATCGATGGACAAACCTGCCGCTACAGACAACACCAGCGCGCCATTCAAACGGATGTTTTGACAGGCTACCTGCATGTCTTGCGGTTTGACGGCGAGAATGAGGACATCGTCCGCACTCAATTCGGGCAGGTTTTCAGAAGTGGCTACGCCCAATTCTTGCACCAGTTGCGCACGTCTTTCGGCGCCGCGTTCGACAATGTGGACACGATAGCCGTCTTGTTTGACCAAACCGCCTGCAATGGCAGTCGCCATATTGCCGCCGCCTAAAAAGTAGATGTTCATAAATTTCCTTAATTTTTTAAATGAGATACATTTGCTGAGGTCGTCTGAAATACCGTTTCCATCATACCGACAAAATTTCAGACGACCTTTTCACCAACGGACGCTTTCGGGCAGTGATGTTCGGTATAAACCCTGTTTTTCCAAACAATCCAATCCTTCTTTTTTAAAAGTTTCCGCTAAAGGGCGTTTATCGCGGGTTTGCCAAGCTAGCCCGCAAGCTTCAAACTTTTTGATTTTCCTACTGAAATAATCATTAGCTGCGGTACGATAAGCATTATCGTCAATAGAATAATTCCCGTCCGCCAAACGCTTCCCGCGGAAATCCTCAATAGAAGGCGGCGGTTCGCCTTTAATTTCCCAAAAATCTATTGCTGCCGGCTTTTTGGGTTTGCACCAGCCCGATAAGGATTCACATTGATACCAGCCCATCAACCGACAACCCGTTAAGGTCAAACCAAGCAAAACGACCGAGATAATCTGTTTCATTGGCTGCCTTCTCCTTTTTGTTTTTGTTCCCGTCTGCCGAAAATCGCGCTGCCGATGCGGACATGGGTTGCGCCGCATTCTACCGCGATTGGCATATCTCCGGACATACCCATAGACAAAACATCTGCTTCGACGCCTGCCGCATTCAACTCGGCCAACAACCGCTGCATGGTATGAAACTGACTGCGCAACTCATCGTCGCTGCTGTCGGCCTTGGCCACACACATCAATCCGCATACTTTAATATTCGGCAACTTGGCCACTTCAAGGGCCAGCGCAACCGCTTCATCGGGCGCCACACCGTGTTTCGCCTCTTCCGCGGCAATGTTCACTTCAATGCACACCTGCAACGGCGGCATTTCAGACGGCCTTTGTTCGCTCAAGCGCCGCGCCGTTTTCAGACGACCTACCGTATGCACCCAATGTGCGCGTTCGGCCACAAATTTGGTTTTATTGGACTGCACATCGCCGATAACGTGCCAAACAATATCCGGCAAATCAGCCAGCGTTTCCGTTTTTTCAAACCATTCCTGAATATAGTTCTCGCCAAAATCGCGCTGACCGGCCGCATACACTTCGCGGATATCGTCTGCCGGAAACGTCTTGCTGACCGCCACCAGCTTCACCGCATCCGCAGGCCGTCCTGCAGCCTCTGCCGCCTGTTCAACCGCCCGGCATACGTCCTGATAGTTTTGTTGCAATACCGACATGGTTTTCTCCTTTTACCCGTTCATCACTCGGCATTTTAAAAATTTTACTTGGTCGAACGGATTTATCTATTTAAAATAAAGCGATTTTATTATTCTAAACCAAAACAAGGCCACATTATGCAGATTACCGACTTACTCGCGTTCGGCGTAAAAAACAAAGCCTCCGACCTCCATTTGAGTTCGGGCATTTCCCCTATGATACGCGTACACGGCGACATCCGCCGCATCAACCTGCCCGAGATGAGTTCGGAAGAAGTCGGCACCATGATTACCTCGGTCATGAACGACCACCAGCGCAAGCTCTATCAACAGGATTTTGAAGTCGATTTCTCATTTGAGCTGCCTAATGTTGCCCGTTTCCGCGTCAACGCCTTTATGACCGAACGCGGCCCGGCTGCCGTATTCCGTACCATTCCGAGCACCGTTCTGACGCTGGAAGAATTGCGTGCGCCGCGCATTTTCCAAAAAATTGCCGAAAATCCGCGCGGTTTGGTCTTGGTAACCGGCCCGACCGGTTCGGGTAAATCCACCACGTTGGCGGCGATGGTCAACTACATCAACGAAACCCAACCGGCCCACATTCTGACCATCGAAGACCCGATTGAGTTCGTCCACCAAAGCAAAAAGGCGCTCATCAACCAACGCGAGCTGCATCAACACACCCACAGCTTCACCAACGCCCTGCGTTCCGCACTGCGCGAAGACCCCGACGTGATTTTGATCGGTGAGATGCGCGACCCTGAGACCATCTCCCTCGCCCTGACAGCCGCCGAAACCGGCCACTTGGTTTTCGGCACGCTGCACACGACCGGCGCCGCCAAAACCATCGACCGTATTGTCGACGTATTCCCTGCAGGCGAAAAAGAAATCGTGCGCTCCATGTTGTCCGAATCCTTGCGCGCCATCATTTCCCAAACCCTGCTGAAAACCCGCGACGGCAACGGCCGCGTCGCCGCACACGAAATCCTGATTTCCACACCGGCCGTGCGCAACCTCATCCGCGAGAACAAAATCGCCCAAATCAACGCCGCCCTCCAAACCGGTCAGGCCCACGGTATGCAAACCCTCGATCAAGCCCTGCAAACCCTTGTCCGCCAAGGCACCATCAGCCCAGAGCTGGCACGCAGCAAGGCGCAAAACATCGAAAACCTCTCTGTTTTCTAAACCATACTCAGGCCGTCTGAACCCCATCATCCCGTTTTCAGACGGCCTTTCAGCCTGACCGAATACCCGTTTTAAAGAGAATCATCATGAGCGACCTCGCCCCTCTGCACGACCTGTTAAGCGAAATGGTGCAAGCCTACTCACAAAAAAACCAAGCACCGCACATCCCCACCCCGGCCGAAATCGGCACGCATCTTCATCCCCTGCTCGACCGTATGTGTGAAGAGGCCGAAAAACGCAACGCATCCGACATCTTCATCAGCGCAGGCTTTCCCCCTGCCATCAAAGTCGGCGGCACCCTCACGCCCATGCCACACAAAGCGCTGACCGGCGCGGACACCGCCGCCATCGCCGAATCCACCATGAACCCCGACCAGCTCGAAGCCTTCAACCGAGACTGGGAAATCAACTATTCCGTCCAATCGCGCAGCAACACGCGCTACCGCGTCAACGCCTACCACGAGCAAGGCCGCGTCGGCATGGTATTGCGCCGCGTCAGCCAAGACATTCCCGAAATGAAGACCCTAGGTTTGCCCGAAAAGCTCCAAGAGCTTGCACTCGCGCCGCGCGGCCTGCTGATCCTCGCCGGCCCGACTGGTTCGGGTAAATCCACCACCATGGCCTCCATGCTCAACTACCGCAACCAAAAGCTGCCCGGCCATATCGTTACCATCGAAGACCCCATCGAGTTTATCTACAAACCTTGCCGCAGCATCTTCACCCAGCGTGAAATCGGCATCGATACCGACAACTGGAAAACCGCCGTTCAAAGCGCCATGCGTCAAGCGCCCGACGTCGTCTGTATCGGCGAAGTCCGCAGCGAAGAAAGCATGGAATACGCCCTCCAACTGGCTCAAACCGGTCATCTGTGCGTTTTCACCATCCACGCCAGCACAGCCTCCCAAACCATCGAGCGCATCATCAACTTCTATCCGGAAGACCGCCGCCAACAGGTCTTGATGGATTTGGCGTTGAACCTCGTCGGCATCATCGGCCAACGCCTCGTCGTCAAGAAAAACCGCCAACGCACGGCCGTTACCGACCTCCTGCTCAACACTCCGGCCATGCAGGACCTAATTTTCAAAGGCGAATTGCTGGAAATCCGCGACCTGATGGCACGCTCCGGCAGCAACGGCATGCAGACGTTCGACCAAAACCTCTTCAACCTCTATGCACAAGGCCAAATCGAACTCAGCGAAGCCCTGCGCCAAGCGTTTTCCGCCAACGATTTGCGCCTGCGCATTCAAATGCACGACGAGGGCAACAATACCGAGCGTCTCTACGACCGCATCAGCGACCTCAACCTGATGACCTGATGACGCAGGCCAAACAAGGCCGTCTGAACAGATGTGGAAACGAAATCAAGCATTTCGCCGTATCCGTTCAGACGGCCTTATCTCATTTAAAGCATTCTGAAACCGACTGAAAATCCTGTTAAAATCCAATCATTCATCTCATAACAAATAAAACAACCCAACCATGAACACCCCGCCACTCAAACCTCTGATCATTGCCTCCCTACCCGTCTTCGCCAGCGTATTCATCGCCGCCACCCTTGTTTGGCACTTTAACACCCCCAAACTTGCCATGCCCTTCGTACTCGGCATTATTGCCGGCGGTTTGGTCGATTTGGACAACCGCCTCACAGGCCGTCTGATCAACATCGTCATCACCGTCGCCCTGTTTACCCTCTCCTCACTGCTTGCCCAAAGCACCATCGGCACAGGCGTTCCCTTCATCTTGGCCATGACCCTGATGACTTTCGGCTTCACCATCCTCGGCACCGTCGGCCTCAAATACCGTACCATCGCTTTCGGTGCGCTCGCCGTCGCCACCTACACCACGCTGACCTACACCCCCGAAAGCTACTGGCTGACCAATCCCGTCATGATTCTGCTGGGCACCGTCCTATACAGCGTCAACACCCTGATCTTCCAAATCATCCTGCCCCACCGCCCCGTCCAGGAAACCGTCGCCAACGCCTACGACGCACTCAGCAACTACTTCGATGCCAAAGCCGACTTTTTCGACCCCGACGAAGCCGCATGGCTGGGCAACCGTCAAATCGACCTGGCCATGAGCAACACCGGCGTGATTACCGCCTTCAACCAATGCCGTGCCGCACTTTTCTACCGATTACGCGGCCAACACCGCCATCCGCGCACCGCCAAAATGCTGCGCTACTACCTCAGCGCGCAAGACATGCATGAACGCATCAGCTCCGCCCACGTCGATTACAGCGAAATGGCCGAGCAGCTCAAAAACACCGACCTCATCTTCCGCATCCGCCGCCTGCTCGAAATGCAGGGTCAGGCGTGCCGCAACATTGCCGCCACCCTGCGCAACAACAAACCCTACGCATACAGCAAACGCCTCGGCCGCGCCATGGAAGGCTGTCGCCAATCCCTCGGCCATTTTGCCGAGACCCACGCCGACAATGCCAACCTCCACAATATCCGCCGCCTGCTCGACAACCTCAGCAGCGTCGATTACCAACTGCGGCAACTGCAAAACGATGCGTCCCTTGCTGAAAACGACAACACCGACACCCGCATTGCCGCCCTTGAAAACACCAAGTTCCGCAACATCGGCGAGACCGTCCTCAGCCAGCTCAATTTCGAATCCGGCGTCTTCCGTCATGCCACCCGCCTTTCCATCGTCGTGGCCGCGGCCTGCATCATCGTCGAAATCCTCCATCTCAACCTCGGCTACTGGATTCTACTGACCGCCCTCTTCGTCTGCCAGCCCAACTACACCGCCACCAAAAGCCGCGTGTACCAACGTATCGCCGGCACGATTCTCGGCGTGATTGTCGGTTCGCTCGTCCCCTACTTCACCCCGTCCGTTGAAACCAAACTCTGGATTGTCATTGCCAGCACCACCCTGTTTTTCATCACCCGAAGCTACAAATACAGCTTCTCCACCTTCTTCATCACCATCCAAGCCCTGACCAGCCTTTCGCTTGCCGGTTTGGACGTGTACCACGCCATGCCCATCCGCATCATCGACACCATCGTCGGTTCCGTTATCGCATGGGCCGCCGCCACCTACCTCTGGCCCGATTGGCGTTACCTCACCCTCAGCCACACCGCCGCCCAGACCATCACTGCCAACGGCCGCTATCTCGACGCCATCCTCGACCAGCTGCAAAACGGCAGCCGCGACGATGTCGACTACCGCCTCACCCGCCGCCAAGCCCACGAAAGCACTGCCGCCCTCAGCAGCACCTTATCCGACATGAGCAGCAACCCGAAAAAATACCAAGACCGCCTGCAAGACGGTTTTACCCTGCTCAAAACCAGCTATGCGCTGACCGGCCACATTTCCGCGCTCGGCGCATACCGCGACCAGGTTCATCACGACGGCAGCGATACCTTCGCCCCATATGCCCGCCTGACCCACCACATCGCCGAACTCCTCAAACAAATGCCGCAGACCGAACCGGCCACCTTCGATGCAAGCATCGAAGCCATCCGACAGGAATTTGCCGATTTGGAGCAGACCGACAAAGAGCAGTCCCAACAAAACCAAATCCTCAAACACCAACTCGACCTCATCATCCGCCAGCTTGCACCGTGTTATCAGGCATTGCACAGACAGTCGGATACACAAACCGCCTAAACCGATAACACATTTCAACAAAATAAATAAGGCCGTCTGAAACCTGATTTCCAGATTTCAGACGGCCTTTATTCAGCCATCGAGATTAAAACCGATTACGCGCCGCGTTTTTCCAAAGCGGCTACGGCAGGCAACTCTTTGCCTTCCAAGAATTCGAGGAACGCGCCGCCGCCGGTGGAGATGTAGCTGATTTGGTCGGTTACGCCGAATTTGGCAATCGCCGCCAGAGTGTCGCCGCCGCCTGCAATCGAGAACGCATCGCTTTGGGCAATCGCTTCGGCCAATACTTTGGTACCGCCGGCAAATTGGTCAAACTCGAACACGCCGACCGGGCCGTTCCATACGACAGTGCCTGCGGCTTTGAGCAGCTCGGCCAAAGCAGCGGCGGATTTCGGGCCGATGTCCAAAATCATGTCGTCTTCGGCAACGTCGGCAATGTCTTTCACCACAGCTTCCGCATCGGCGGCGAAGGCTTTAGCGACAACCACATCGGTCGGCAGCGGAACAGAGCCGCCTTTGGCCGCCATTTTCGCCATGATTTTTTTGGATTCTTCCACCAAATCGTGTTCGGCCAAAGATTTGCCGATGGCTTTGCCTTCTGCCAACAGGAAGGTATTGGCAATGCCGCCGCCGACGATCAGTTGGTCGACTTTGTCGGCCAAAGATTCGAGGATGGTCAGCTTGGTGGACACTTTGCTGCCGGCAACGATGGCAACCATCGGATGAGCCGGTTGTTTCAGGGCTTTGCCCAAAGCGTCGAGTTCGCCCGCCATCAACACGCCTGCGCAGGCAACCGGTGCGGCTTGGGCAACGGCTTCAGTCGAAGCTTGGGCGCGGTGGGCGGTACCGAATGCGTCGTTAACGAACACGTCGCACAAAGAAGCGTAGGCTTTGCCCAGCTCCAAGTCGTTTTTCTTCTCGCCTTTGTTGATGCGCACGTTTTGCAGCATCACGACATCACCGGCGTTCAAAGTCGGTTTGTTTTCACGCCAGTCGTTCAATACTTTCACGTCTTTGCCCAACAGTTTGCCCAAATGCGCAGCAACAGGCGCTACATCGTCTTCAGGATGGAATTCGCCTTCGGTCGGACGGCCGAGGTGGGTCATCACGATCACAGACGCGCCGTTGTCCAAGCAGTATTTGATGGAGGCGAGCGAAGCGCGGATACGGGTATCGTCGCTGATGTTGCCGTCTTTGAACGGTACGTTCATATCGGCGCGGATCAGAACGGTTTTGCCTTGAACATTTTGTTCAGTCAGTTTCAAAAATGCCATGATGATTCCTTTGTGATGGTTGGAAACGGGAATGTTTGGGATTATCCGCGAATGAGGCGCGACGGTAAAGATTGGCAACGGCCGCGCTTGATGTGAATCAGCAGATAAGGCTGCAGGCCGTCTGAAACATTCGGCCAATCTTTCAGATTTTCCGCTATACTTTGGCAATTGATTTTCATTTTACGGATTGAACCATGTTACGCCGAATTACTTTAATGCTTGCCTTCGCGCTGCCTGCCGCCTCATGGGCGCAGACGCTTTCCGAAACCCTGCCCAACGGTCTGAAAATCATCGTCAAAGAAGACCACCGCGCGCCTGTGGCCGTTTCGCAGATTTGGTACAAAATCGGCAGCGTGGATGAAAAACCGGGCAAAAGCGGCCTGAGCCACGCTTTGGAACACATGATGTTTAAAGGCACGAAAGACGTTCCCTCCGGCGAATTCAACCGCCGCGTATCCGAGCTGGGAGGACAAAACAATGCCTACACCAACCGCAATGAAACGGTGTATTACGAAAACGTCGCCGCCGCCAACCTGCCCGAGATTCTGAAGCTCGAAGCCGACCGCATGCACAACCTCAACTTCAGCGACAAAGAATTCCTCAACGAGATGAACGTCATCCGTGAAGAACGCCGCCAGCGCACGGAAGACACGGCCGACGGCAAAATGTGGGAGCAAGCCTATCTTGCCGCCTTTACCCAACCGTCCATGCGCGCCTCCGTCATCGGCTACATGAAAGATTTGCACACCCTAAAAGCCGACGACTTGCGCGCGTGGTACAAACAATATTACGCGCCCAACAATGCCGTATTGGTCATTGTCGGCGATGTCGATGCCAAACAAACGCTTCAGACGGCCGCCAAACTCTTTGGCGATATTCCGGCCAAAGCCCAGCCGCCGCGCAACAAGCTCCATACCGAACCCTATTTGCGCAAGCCTGTTACGGTCAAAGCCACTTCTCCGGTTACACACCAGCCGCTGATTGCCATCAACTTCCGTGTGCCGAAACTCCAAAAACTCGATGACACGATGCCTTTCGCCCTCGACATCCTCTCCGATATTTTGGCAGGCAACGCGTCCAGCCGTTTTGATAAAAACCTCGTGCGCGGCAAGCAAACCGCATTGAACGCAGGAACGCATTACGACATCATCAGCCGTGAAATGCCGCTGTTCAGCGTAATGGCCATGCCTGCCGAAGGCGTGAAAACCGATACCCTGATTGCCCAGCTGCGCCAAGAAATCAAAGACATTGCCGACAACGGCGTTTCCGAAGAAGAATTGCAGCGCGTCAAAACCCAAGCAGCGGTCAGCGAAATCTACGCCAAAGACTCCATGTCTTCCCAAGCCTCCATGATGGGCCGCCTCGAAGCGCGCGGTTTCCAATATACCGACGAACAAGAAATCCACCGCCGCCTACAGGCAGTCAGCGCGCAAGAAGTACAGGCCGCCGCCCGGATGTTGACCGACGAGCGCATGAGCACCGTCATCATCGAGCCGCAAAAACCTGCCGCCGCGCCAAGCAAAAAAGCTGCCAAACGCCGATAAACACCAGGCCGTCTGAAAGCCCATACCCTTTCAGACGGCCTTAACAGAAAGCCACAACATGAAACCCACCCTGCTCGCCCTTGCCCTACTCCTGCCCTTAAGCGTCCAAGCCGCCACCGACATCCAACGCTGGCGCAACCGCGACGGCACCCAAATCCTCCTTGTCGAACGCCACGAAAACCCCATCATCGACCTTGAAGTCAGCTTCAAAGGCGCAGGCAGCGTCGCCAATCCGGACGGCAAAAGCCAAGTTGCCGAATTTACCGCCGCCCTTCTGACCGACGGCACCCAAGAGCTGGACGAAGAAGCCTTTAATGCCGAAGCCGACAACATCGGCGCACAAATCAGCAGCGACAGCAATGCCGAAAGCGCGTCCGCAGGCTTCCGCAGCCTCAGCAAAGCCGACATCCGCGACAAAGCCGCCAACTTGCTCAACCACTCGCTGACCCGTCCGCGCTTTGACGAAGCCGTTTTCCGCCGCCGTCAAATCCAATCCATCACCGGTTTGCAACAACAGGAAACCACCCCCGACTACACCGCCACGCGCGAAATGACCAAACTCATCTACCCGAACCACCCCTACGGCAGCGGCGCAAACATAACCGTCGACAGCCTCAAACAAGTTAGTCTGGACGACATCCGCGCCTTCCACCGCACCCACTACGGCAAAGACAACGCCATCGTCGCCATCGTCGGCGACCTCAACCGCAAACAGGCAGAGCAACTGGTCGAGCTCGTCCTCAAAGACCTGCCGGCCAAAGCCACCGCAACCCACGCCATCCCGCCCGTTCCCAAACAAACCGCCCAAAGCCGCGACATCCCCTTTGCCGGCACACAGGCACAAGTCCTGCTCGGCACCTCCCTCATCAAACGCCACGACCCTGACTACTATGCCCTCGTTGCCGGCAACTACATCCTCGGCGGCGGCGGTTTCGACAGCCGCCTCATGAAAGTTTTGCGCGACCAACACGGCTACACCTACGGCGTATACAGCAGCCTCGCCCCGGCGACAGAAGAAGGCACGTTTGCCGTTTCCTACTCCACCCAAAAGAAAAACACCAAAGCCTCACTGGCCGACACCCAAGCCGTCATCGAGCAGTTTATCGCCGAAGGCCCGACCGAAGCCGAGCTGAAACAGGCCAAAGCCAATATCGTCGGCGGCTTCCCCCTGCGCTACGACTCCAACGACAAACTGCTCAACTACCTGAGCCTGATCGGCCTCTACGACCTGCCCAACGACTACTTGGAAGCCTACCCCAAAGCCATTAACAGCCTGACCGTCGAACAAGTCCGCGACACATGGCAACGCCGCGTCAAATTCAAAGACCTCAACATCGTCGTTGTCGGTGCAGAATAAAACGCTTTAAAGTAACAGGCCGTTTGAAAGATTTTTCAGACGGCCTGTTTTCATTCTGTCGGTTTGCTGATCTTGTCATCAGAGGCCACTCTAATCAATAAAATATCAGTCACAATCAGCTGTTGTTGTACATTTATAATGAAAGCAAAGACATCATAAATAGCCTCTCTATTACTGAAGCCGACAAATATAAAGGCCGTCTGAAACCCAAATCTCAGGTTTCAGACGGCCTTTTTTAACCGGTCAATTACTTATTCAACCGTTACCGATTTAGCCAAGTTGCGCGGTTTGTCCACGTCTGTACCGCGTGCGAGGGCGGCGTGGTAAGACAGGAGCTGCACGGGGATGGTGTGCACAATCGGCGAGAGTACGCCGACGTGGCGTGGGGCACGGATAACGTGCACGCCTTCGGTGGCGTTGAAGTTGCTGTCGAGGTCGGCGAAAACGAACAGTTCGCCGCCGCGTGCGCCGACTTCCTGCATATTGGCTTTCACTTTGTCCAACAGGCTGTCGTTCGGGGCAATCACGACAACAGGCATGTTCTCATCCACCAAGGCCAACGGGCCGTGTTTCAACTCACCCGCAGGATACGCTTCGGCGTGGATATAGGTAATCTCTTTCAGCTTCAATGCACCTTCAAGGGCGATTGGGAAGTGGATGCCGCGACCCAAGAAGAGTGCGCTGGTTTCCTTGGCAAATTTTTGCGCCCAAGCGGCGATTTGCGGCTCCAGATTGAGAGCGTGCTGAATGCTGCCCGGCAGTTGGCGCAATTCTTCAACGTATTCACGCGCTTGTTCGTCAGAAACCAGGCCGCGCTGTTTGCCCAAGGTAACGGCCAGGCCGAACAGGACAACCAGTTGGGTCGTGAACGCTTTGGTAGAAGCGACGCCGATTTCTGCGCCGGCGCGTGTGTACAGTACCAATTCGCTTTCACGCGGCAGGGCGGATTCCATCACGTTACAAATAGACAGGCTGTGTTTGTGTCCCAAGGATTGCGCGTATTTCAGGGCTTCCATGGTATCCAAGGTTTCGCCGGATTGGGAAATGGTGATGACCAGTTGTTTCGGATCGGCAATCACGTCGCGGTAGCGGTATTCGCTGGCGATTTCCACGTCGGTCGGCACTTTGGCGATGGATTCGAGCCAGTATTTGGCGGTCAGCGCGGCATAGTAGGACGTACCGCAGGCAAGGATTTTGATGCTGTGGATGTCGTCGAATACTTCGCGTGCATTCGCGCCGAAGTTTTCAGGTTCAAAACCGCCGTCCAAGAAGACTTCGGCAGTATCGGCGATGGCGCGGGGTTGTTCGTGGATTTCTTTTTGCATGAAGTGGCTGTATGGGCCCAACTCCAAAGAAGCCAAAGATAATTCGGACACTTTAATCGCGCGTTCGGTTTGCGCACCGGTTTTGTCGAGCAGTTTTTCGATGCCGTTTGCGTTCAGCAGGGCGATGTCACCGTCTTCCAAATAAGCGATGCGGCGGGTAAAGGCGATCACGGCGGATACGTCGGAAGCGATGAAGGTTTCTTGGTCGCCCAAGGCCACCAACAGCGGGCAGCCCATGCGCGCAACAACCATTTGTTCAGGGTTGTCTTGTGCGATAACGGCGATAGCGTACGCACCGTGGAAACGGGCAGTCGCAGCTTGAACGGCTTCAAACAGTTTGCCGCCGTTTTGTGTGTATTCGTGGTTGACGCTGTGGGCGATGACTTCGGTATCGGTTTGCGATTCGAAGGTGTAACCCAACGCTTTCAAGCGTTCGCGTTCGGCTTCAAAGTTTTCGATGATGCCGTTGTGGACAACCGCGATCATGCCGCCGGAAATGTGGGGGTGGGCGTTAGGCTCGGTTACGCCGCCGTGGGTTGCCCAACGGGTATGGCCGATGCCGATATGGCCGAACACGCCATTTTCACGTGCTGCATCTTCCATCAGCTGAACACGGCCGACACGGCGGACGCGTTTGATTTTGCCGTCTGTATTTACGGCGATACCCGACGAATCGTAGCCTCGGTATTCAAGGCGTTTGAGACCGTCGGTCAGAAAATCGACTACATTGTGATTGGCGCGAATAGCACCTACGATACCGCACATATAAGTTCCTTAGTATCAAAAGTTTGAGAAAATGACTGCTGCTCCGGCTCCCGAAAGCGGCAGTCGGAAAATGCCGTTTTCTATTCATTGAAATGGCAAATCTGAGTTTCAGACGGCCTGTTGTTTCTCAAGGCCGTCTGAAAACAAACTAAAAGATCAACCTTACTTCTTATCGCCTTTTTCCGGACGCACCCAGCCTTCGATGACGGTTTGGCGCGAACGGGCGAGAACGAGTTTGCCGTCTTCGCAGTTGCGGGTAATCGCGCTGCCCGCGCCTGTCGTCACTTTGTTGCCGAGGGTAACGGGAGCAACCAGTACGCAGTTTGAACCGATGCGCACTTCGTCGCCGATGACGGTTTTGTGTTTGTTCACGCCGTCGTAGTTGGCAATAATCGTGCCGGCGCCGAAGTTGGTTTTGTTGCCGATCTCGGCATCACCGATGTAGGTGAGATGGTTGGCTTTGGTGCCGTTGCCGATGGTGGCGTTTTTGACTTCGACGAAGTTGCCGATGTGTACGTTGTCGGCCAGTTTGGCTTGCGGACGCAAACGGGCGTATGGGCCGATTTGGTTGTTTTCGCCGACTTCGCAACCTTCAAAATGAGAGAATGGGGCAATTTTGGTGTTGGCACCGATTTTGGCGTTTTTGATCACGCAGTTGGCACCGATTTCGACGTTGTCGCCGAGTTCGACTTCGCCTTCAATCACGACGTTGACGTCAATCACGACATCTTGTCCGTGTTTCAGACGGCCTCGTAAATCAAAACGTGCCGGATCACGCAGGGTTACGCCTGCTTTGAGCAATTCTTGCGCCTGTTCGGTTTGGAAAATACGCTCGAGTTCAGCCAGTTGGAGTTTGTTGTTCACGCCGGCGGCCAGATGGGAGGCGCGGACTTGAACGGGATGAACTTTGATACCGTCGGCAACGGCTTTGGCAATGAGGTCGGTCAGGTAGTATTCGCCTTGGGCATTGTTGCTGGAAAGGCTGTTCAACCAAGCTTCGAGTTTGGCGTTAGGAAGAACCAAAATGCCGGTATTGATTTCTTTCACGGCTTTTTGGGCGGCATCGGCGTCTTTTTCTTCGACAATGGCGGTTACGCTGCCGTTGCTGTCGCGGATGATGCGGCCCAAACCTGTCGGGTCGTTGGGCACGTCGGTCAGCAGGCCGACTTCGTTGCCTGCGGCTTCGAGCAGGGTTTCGAGGGTGGCTGCGTCAATCAGGGGGACGTCGCCGTACAACACCAGCGTGCGGCCTTCGGCAGACAGGTGCGGCAGGGCGGTTTTGACGGCGTGGCCGGTACCGAGCTGTTCGGTTTGTTCAACCCAAACGACATCGCGTTTGACGGTGTCCAAGACTTGCTCTTTGCCGTGGCCGATGACGACGCAGATGTTTTGGGGATTCAGGGAGGCGGCGGTGTCGATAACGCGCTCAACCATGGGAAGGCCGCCGATGCGGTGCAGCACTTTGGGCATTTTGGAGTACATGCGTGTGCCTTTGCCGGCAGCAAGGATGACAATATTTAAAGCTGTCTGAGCCATGATACGGTTTCCGTTGTCGTTGTTTGAGGCCGTCTGAAAAGTGTGGCAACAAGTGTTGGTTGTTTTTCACTCCGTTTCAGACGGCCTTGGGGATATTGTTATTCGGTTGCTGGCTGTTGGTTGGCAAATTGTGGTTTTTGCCAGTGCTGGCCGCGTTCGCCGTGTTCAGCATAATCCGCTTGATTGGATTGGACGGCGCGGCGCTCTGGGCGGAACTGGTTGTAATTCATGTTTTTAGAATAAGTACCGTCCTGATAAACGATAGGCGTGCCGTTAGCATATTTTTGGCGTACGGCGGTACGGCCGGATTCGTTGGTGTAGGTTTCCCAAGAGCAACCGGCCAAAACGGCGGCGGCGGTCAGAATTAAAGCGAGTTTATGCATGATGTTGTCCTTGTTTTTAAATGTCGGCAATACCGTGTATTGTACTTGTTTTTGCAAAACTTCACGGCAGTTTTGTGCAAACTTCAAGCAAACCCTGCATATCTTTCGCTATGCCGTCGGCAAATGGCAGCGGATGGGCCTTTTCGCCGTACCAAACGGTCTTCATGCCCAAGGCTTTGGCTTGGTGCAGATTGTCGGCGCTGTCGTCCACCATAATGCACTGTTCGGGTTTGACGCCCAACAGGCGGCAGACGTTGAGATAGGCCTGCGGATTAGGTTTGTAGAGCAGGCCGAAGTCGTCCGTGCCGAACAAGCCGTCAAAATGCGCTTCCAAGCCCAACGTTTCAACCAATGCGCGGACATAAAACGAAGGCCCATTGGAAAATACGGCTTTTCGCCCTTTCAGACGGCCTAAAACATTATCAGTTCCATCCATACCCTCCACCTTTACCAAAATTTGCTTAAGTGGATGACTTTCAAGCAAAAATTCATCGATATCAACTTCGGGATGGTGGATTTGCAAACCAGCAAGCGTCGCGCCGTATCGGTGCCAATAATCTTGGCGCAGTTGGGAGGCGGCTTCTTCGGAAAGCTTCAGACGGCCTGCCATGTATTCGGTCATGGCGCGGTTGATGATGTAGAAAATGCCGGCTTCGGCATTGTGCAAAGTATTGTCGAGGTCAAACAGCCAAACGGGGGAATGATTCATATCGTGCCTTGATATGCAGATTTTGTTATGATATTTCGTATTTTACCCGCACAAAGGAAAGAGAATGAAACTGAAATTGTCCGCAGTGGCTCTATTACTGGCCTCGGCAAACCTGTACGCCCAAACCGAAGTACGTCTGGCCGTGCACAAATCCTTCAGCCTGCCCCAATCCGTCATCGCGCAATTTGAAAAAGCCAACGATGCCAAAGTGTCCGTCATCAAGGCAGGCAGCGGCAACGAAATGCTCAACAAGCTGATTTTGAGCAAAGCCAACCCGATTGCCGATGCAGTTTACGGTTTGGACAACGCCAACATCGGCAAAGCCAAAGCCGCCGGCGTCCTCGCCGCCAGCCAACCCAAATCCGCACCCGTAACCGCCTCCCTGCCCGATGCGCTGGCCGTCGATTACGCCTATGTCGCCATCAACTACGACAAAAAATGGTTTGAACAGAAAAAACTGCCCCTGCCGCAAACCCTGCAAGATTTGACCAAACCGGAATATAAAAACCTTCTGGTGACCCCGTCTCCCGCCACATCCTCGCCCGGCCTCTCCTTCCTCTTGGCCAACATCGGCGGCATGGGTGAAGAAGGCGCGTTCAAATGGTGGGCGCAAATGCGCCAAAACGGCGTGAAAGTCGCCAAAGGCTGGAGCGAAGCCTACTACACCGACTTCACCCAAAACGGCGGCGCCTATCCTCTCGTGGTCAGCTATGCCACCAGCCCGGCGGCCGAAGTCCACTACTCCAAAGGCAAATACAGCACCCCGCCCACCGGCAACCTCTTCCTCAAAGGCGGCACATTCCGCCAAGTTGAAGGCGCGGCCGTTTTAAAAGGTGCGAAACAACCCGAGCTGGCGGCCAAACTGGTGAGCTGGCTGCAAAGCGGAGAAGTGCAAAAAGCCCTGCCTGCCGAAATGTGGGTCTATCCGGCAGTCAAAAACACACCGCTGCCCAAAGTATTCGAGTTTGCCCAAACCCCGAAACACAGCGATTCCCCCAACCGTGCCGACATCAACACCAAACAAAAACAATGGGTGAGCCGTTGGAGCAAAACCGTTTTACGTTAAACCGAAAAACTTAAAAACACATCAAGGCCGTCTGAAAAAACAAATCATTAGTTTTTCAGACGGCCTTGTTTTACAATGACCTTTTAAACAACTTCACACGCACACACAATTATGAATTTCGATCTTCAAGTCCTCTCTTCGTTCTCCGGCTGGGAACAACTCGCCCAAACCGGCATGTCTTTCGGTACCAACCTGCTGGCCGCCTTAGCCATCTTCTTTATCGGCCGCTGGGTCGCCACGCGCGTGGTGACACTGATGAAAGCTGCGCTGATACGCGCCAAAGTCGATAAAACGCTGGTCAGCTTCCTCGGCAACGTCGCCAACATCGGCCTGCTGATCCTCATCATCATCGCCGCACTGGGCAAACTCGGCATCCCGACCACTTCCGTTACCGCCTTGATCGGTGGCGCAGGCTTGGCCGTGGCTTTGTCTTTGAAAGACCAACTGTCCAACTTCGCCGCCGGCGCACTGATTATCCTGTTCCGCCCATTTAAAGTCGGCGACTTTATCCGCGTCAACGGTTTTGAAGGTATCGTCCGCGAAATCAAAATGGTGCAGACCTCTTTGAGCACGCCGGACAACGAAGAAGTCGTCCTGCCCAACAGCGTGGTCATGACCAACAGCATCACCAACCGCTCTTCCCTGCCCCTGTGCCGCGCCCAAGTCGTTGTCGGCGTCGACTACGCCTGCGACTTGAAAGCCGCCAAAGCCGCCGTATTGAGAGCGGCAACCGAGCATCCATTATGTGTTCAAACCGAAGAACGACCTGCCGTCGTATACATTACCAACCTTGGCGACAGCGCCATCGAAATTACCCTTTGGGCGTGGACGCAAGAAGAAAATCTCGGCCCGTTCCGATTCGCTCTGAACGAGCAAGTAGTTGAAAACCTGCGCGAAGCCAACATCAACATCCCATTCCCACAATGTGATGTCCACCTCATTCAGCCGAAAGACTGATTTCAGCTTTCAGGCCGTCTGAAACCCGGCAGGTCAAACGCCCGCCCCATTCCACCCTTTTCTATAAGGAGCCGCCATGTCCCATCTGCAAACCATCGCCGAACACCTGACCAGCCGCCGCCAAACCGTTACCTGCGCCGAGTCCTGCACCGGCGGCCTGCTTGCAGGTGCGCTGACCTCCCTCTCCGGCAGCTCGCAATGGTTTCACCAAAGCTTCGTCACATACAGCAACCAAGCCAAGCAGGAGCGTCTCGGTGTCATGCCCGATACCTTGCTGAAACACGGTGCGGTCAGCCGCGAGACCGTCTATGAAATGGCACGCGGCGCAAAGGCCGTGGCGCAGGCAGATTACGCCTTGAGTATTTCCGGCATCGCCGGCCCCGGCGGCGGCAGCGCGGCCAAACCGGTCGGCACAGTCTGGTTCGGCCTGGCCACGCCCGAAGGTTCGTTTGAACAAACCGCGCTTTTCACAGGCGACCGCGAAGCAGTAAGGGCGCAAGCCGTCGAATACGCATTGGCTTTCTTGGCGGAACATTTGGTTTAATAGAAAAAACACAGGCCGTCTGAAATCTGGAAATCAGGTTTCAGAC
>NZ_KV809528.1:19648-96159 GCF_001812605.1 Neisseria sp. HMSC073G10
TCTGAAATCTGGAAATCAGGTTTCAGACGGCCTTTTTATCTATTCAAACCATCGGAGGATTTATACGCCCAAAAGCTCTTTGCCGAGGAAGCTGCCTTTTTCGACACCCGGCAGGACAAAGAAATAGCCGCCGCCAAACGGGCTGATGTATTCCTCCAGCGGCTCGCCGTTGAGCAGGTTTTGCACGAAGATGAAGCCGTCGGCAAGGTTGGCCTGATAGCAGATGAACACCAAGCCGACATCGAGTTGGCCGTTGGCGGCTAGGCCGCGCGAGTAGTTGAAGGCGCGGCGGTAGAGCAGGTGTTTTTTCATGAACTCTGGGTCGCGCGGGTTGGCAAGGCGCATATGGCTGTCTTTGGGCGTGATTTTGCCGTCTGGGTCTTTGGCAAAATCGGCGGTGTCGCCCTCTTTTTTACCGTCCATGGGCGCACCACTGTATTTGCGCCGGCCGAAAATATCGGTTTGTTCCTGCATCGGGGTGCGGTCCCAAAACTCGACAAAGTGGCGGATGAGGCGGACGGCCTGATAGCTGCCGTTTTTCGCCCATGCCGGTTCGTCCAAGCTGTTGGCGGCAACGCCCGTCCACAGGACTTGATCGGCGACTTTGGGATCTTCGACTTTGGGATTGCCGGAGCCGTCGCGGAAACCTAAAAGGTTGCGCGCGGCAATGGCGCCGGGTTCGGCTTTAGGGAGCCAACCGTCTATGCTCCAACGGATCACGGCAAACTGGGCGGTGTTTTTGATGATGTCGCGCAGGGCGGCTTGGCAGGTTTCGGGGGAAAACGCGCAAATTTGCAGGCTGAGGTCGCCGTCGCACCAAGATTTTTGGAGTTTGTCGTTGGGGAAGTCGCGCATTTCTTGCAGGTGTTTCGGCTTTTTGTCTTTGAGGCCGAAGCGGTCGTCAAAGAGGCTGCTGCCGACGCCGACGGTAACCGTCAATCCGTCGGGGCGGAATTGTTTGCCGAGGATGCCGCTGCCCGCAGGCGGGAGCTTGTCGTCGCCGTCTTGGTATTCGCCGCCTTGGGTGAGGAATTCGATGTGGGCGGTCAGGGCGCGGAACAGGTTTTCAAGTTGTTTGGCGTCTTTGGCGGTAACGTCAAAGGCACACATGATGCCGAAGAGCTGGTGTGGCGTGACGATGCCTGCCTGATGCTCGCCGTAACACGGATAGGCCAGCTCGGAATGTTGGTTGTTTTGGGTCTCGGCGGCGGCTTCGCCTTGTTTTTTGCCGGCAAAATAACCGGCAACGCCGATGGCGCCGGCGGCAAGGGCAGTTTTGAAAAGGGTTCGTTTTTCGGGTTGTGCCGGTTGTTTGTTTTGGCTCATGGTCTGCTCCTTGGCAGGGAACGGAAAGATTGCAATCGTGTGAAGTAAGGTTGGTTTTCAAGCATATTTGTGTGGGCGGCAATAAGATTCAGACGGCCTTTCAATATCCAAAGGCCGTCTGAAAACGCGTTATCTTATTTCAAACCCAAAATGCCGCGCAGTTTGGCCAAATCTTCTGCCAAGGCATTAATCGGCGCCTGCAGGGCTTTGCGGTCTTCTTCGCTCAGTTTGTCGTACAGCTCGAAACCGTTCGGGGTTTTGTATTTCGCCAAAATGTCTTCAACCTGTTTGAAGTTGACATCGGTTTTTTCCAACAACGCTTTGTCTTTGGCTTCGATCAGCGGACGGAACAAATCAACGATTTTTTTGGAGCCTTCCACATTGGCTTGGAAGTCGCTCAAGTCGGTATGACTGTAACGGTCTTCTTCGCCGCTGATTTTGCTGCCGGCCACTTCTTCAATCAGTTCGGACGCGCCGCCGACCACCTTACCCGGAGGAAACGCCAATGCGTCGATTTCTTTTTGCAGTGCTTCGACATCGGTCATCAGTTTGGCTGCAATTTCCTTCACGCCGGATACGTCTTTTTCTACCCAAAGGGCGTGTTCGATACGGTGGAAGCCGGTAAATCCGGCATCTTTCGCACCGTCTTTGAAGTCGTCTTCACGCGCATCGATGACGGGGTCGAGTTCGCTGAAAAGCTCGGCAATCGGTTCGATACGTTCGTAATGGACGCGGGTGGCGGCAAACAGGGATTTCGCTTTTTCGATGTCACCGGCTTTAACGGCTTCGGTAAAGGTTTTGGTTTTCGCCACCAGCTCTTTAACCTCGCCTTGAACGTAAGCTTTATAGTCGGCGAGCGGTTGGGACAGTTTTTCCAAATCCGCTTCGTTGGCAGTGTCTTTGAAGCCGCTGTCGGTGACAATCAGCTTACCGCGCGGATTGGTCAACAGGCCGCAAGTCATTTCGTATTCGCCCGGCAGCAGGGTAACGGTCATTTTGTCGGATAAACCCGGGGCGATGTTTTCACGCTCGTCCACCACCATCACGCCTTTCAGGATTTCCCATTCCAGCTTGCGGCCGCTGTCGTTTTTGATGTTGAACACGACTTGGCCGCTGGGGACGGTCAATTCCATCGGTTCGCAGGCAGTATCGTTCACGCCGATATTGACCGA
Source organism: Neisseria sp. HMSC073G10 (assembly GCF_001812605.1). Classification (NCBI taxonomy): domain Bacteria; kingdom Pseudomonadati; phylum Pseudomonadota; class Betaproteobacteria; order Neisseriales; family Neisseriaceae; genus Neisseria; species Neisseria sp. HMSC073G10. The sequence continues at coordinate 22,147 of NZ_KV809528.1, forward strand.
ACCGTCGGCATTGGCGGCAGCGGATGCGCCTGAAGCGGCAGGCGCGGCTTTTTCGGCTTCAGGCGGCTGACACGCGGTCAAACCCAGAGCCAACATTACGGACAAAGCAGTCAGATTGAATTTTTTCATTTTCATTCCTTTTTATTTAGTTAACGTTTTTGCCGGCGCGCTGCCGCGCAAAAACCAAATCATGACGGGAACCAGATACAGCAGCCAAATCAGGACTTCGCCTTCGGTCGGGTGGTCGGTATAACCGAAGAAACCGCCGAGCAGCACGCCTAAAGGGCTGTCTTCATGCAAATATTTCGATGTGTCGAAAGCAATATCCTGCATCACATTCCATACGCCGGCCTCATGCAGCGCGCGAAACGAACCGGCCAGCAGACCGGCCGCCACTACAATCAAAAACGCGCCCGTCCAACGGAAAAATTTCGCCAAGTTCAGGCGCATACCGCCCTGATAAATCAGCGTACCGATGACAACCGCCACCAACAGCCCTAATACCGCGCCTATCGGCATAGACCACGTCGGGCTTTGCTGGAACACGGCCAGCAGGAAAAACACGCTCTCTAAACCTTCGCGCGCCACAGCCAAAAACGCCATGCCGACTAAGGCCCACCCCTGGCCGCTACCGCGGTTCAAGGCCGACTGAACAGAATCCTGAAGATGTTGTTTCATCGAACGTGCAGCCTTTTTCATCCACAAAATCATGTACGTCAGCATGGCCACGGCCACCAGGCCGATGACGCCGACCACCAATTCCTGTTCTTTTTGCGGAATCTCGCCAGTAGCGGAATGAATGCCGTAACCAATACCCAAACACATGACCGAAGCCAAAAACACGCCCAGCCAAACCTTCGGCATCAGCTCGCTGTGTCCCGACTGTTTCAAAAAACTGGCAACAATACCGACGATCAGGGCGGCTTCGATGCCCTCGCGTAACATAATCAATAAAGCAATCAGCATAAAAAAACTCTAAAGTGAAACGTTCATTTATTAACGCATTTATAACGCTTTATGCTTAATAACGCAAATTATTTTTATTTTTTAATAACCCCATATTTATTAAGATTTTTTAAAATAGAATAACGGACGTAATCAATAAAAACTAAAAGGCCGTCTGAATTTTATTTTTTCAGACGGCCTTAATTTATCTAAGCAATTGTAAATAAATAATAAAAAAGTTCCATAGTATAAATTTCCCTATCAGTGATATTTTCAAAATTTATCAAATTTAAAAGGTTGATTTACAACAAAAATTAAAACCACCTTATCTTTTATAGTTGGCATATTGCTGGTGCAATCAGCAATCCATGACATAACAAACGCATAACAAAGGAACCCTCCTATGCCACGTTTAAAACTCCACCAAATCGCTTTGGCTTTGGCCGTTTCTGCCGCGTTGACCGCCTGCGGCGAGAAAACGGCTCAAACAACCGAAACCCCTCAAGCGGCTTCTGCCGCGAGCGCTGCCGATGCTGCCGCAAGCACCGCCGCTGTTTCGGCCCCTCAAAATTCCGCCGATGTTTCTGCCGAAGACAAAGCCCTGTTGGAACGCGCGCAAACCGTGTTCAAACCTTTGCCTGATGCGGCCGAAATGCAAAAAATCCGTCCGTTTACCGAAGAGCAGGTCAAACTCGGCCAACAACTTTGGTACGAAACCCGCCTGTCCAAAGGCAACACCGTCAGCTGTAACTCCTGCCACAACTTGGCAACTGCTGGCGTAGACAACATGCCGACCAGCGCGGGCCACAAAAGCCAATTCGGCGCCCGTAACCCCCCGACTGCCCTGAATGCCGCCTTGTTGGGAAGCCAATTCTGGGACGGCCGTGCCGCCGATGTGGAAGAACAAGCCGGCGGCCCATTGCTCAACCCGGTTGAAATGGCCAACGCGACCGAAGCCGATGCCGCCGCCAAAATCGCCGGTATCCCTGAATACCAAGAAAAATTCAAAGCCGCATTCCCTGAAGACGGCGCGGTTTCCTTTAAAAACATCACCACTGCATTGGGCGCGTTTGAACGTACCCTGCTGACTCCGACCCGTTGGGACGACTACCTGAAAGGCAACGTATCTGCCCTGAGCGAACAAGAACGCAAAGGCGTACGCGCATTTATGGACAACGGCTGTATCGCTTGTCACAACGGCGTCAACTTGGGCGGTACCATGTTCCAAAAATTCGGTTTGGTGGATGGTCCTTACTGGAAACACATCGACGATCCTAAACACGACAAAGGCCGTGCGGACGTAACCAAAAAAGCCGAAGACGAATTCTTCTTCCGTGTTCCCGGCTTGAGAAACGTCGAACGCACCTATCCATACTTCCACAACGGCAGCGTTTGGGAATTGGATAAAGCCGTCAACATCATGGCAAAAGCCCAATTGGGTAAAACCCTGGCTCCGGAAGAAACTGAAAACATCGTTGCCTTCTTGAAAGCCCTCTCCGGCAATGTTCCTGAGTCTGCCCGAACCATGCCTGAGCTGCCCGTCTCCCACGATGTCAAATCCCAACCTGACAACAAATAAGGTTTAGCACAAAACAAAGGCCGTCTGAAAATCCGTTTCAGACGGCCCTTTTGTTGCCGGCCATATAGGCGCATTTGTTTCACGATTCCACACAATATGGTAATCTTGAGCCGATTTTCACCATACATCCGAAAGGAACATCATGAGCCTGATTATTGAAGACTTGCAAGAAGGCCACGGCAAAGAAGCCGTCAAAGGCAAAGAAATCACCGTACATTACACCGGCTGGTTGGAAGACGGTACCAAATTCGACTCCAGCCTCGACCGCCGTCAACCGCTGACCATCACTCTGGGCGTCGGCCAAGTAATTAAAGGTTGGGACGAAGGCTTCGGCGGCATGAAAGAAGGCGGCAAACGCAAGCTGACCATTCCTTCCGAAATGGGCTACGGCGCACACGGTGCCGGCGGCGTGATTCCTCCGCACGCAACTTTGATTTTTGAAGTCGAGCTGCTGAAAGTGTACGAATAAGCATTTGACGCTTCAAAAGACCGAGGCCGTCTGAAACCCGAAGTTTGGTTTTTCAGACGGCCTGTTTTTATCAAGATTCGGTATAATGCCCTCTTTTACAAGCAAACCATTTCCCAAGGAACCCCCATGCTTTTACCCGAACAAGTCAAAACCCTGATTGAAGGCGTTACCCCTTGCGAACACGTCGAAGTCGAAGGCGACGGCCATCACTTCTTCGCCGTAATCGTTTCCTCCTCATTTGAAGGCAAAGCCCGCCTCGCCCGCCACCGCCTGATTAAAGACGGTCTCAAGCCGCAACTCGAAAGCAACGAATTGCACGCGCTGTCGATTTCCGTTGCCGCCACTCCGGCCGAATGGGCTGCCAAACAGGCTTAATTTGGAATCAAACAAAAGGCCGTCTGAAAACTTTTCAGACGGCCTTTTTCATACATATCAAACAGCGCAGGCAATCGATACAAACGCCAAACCGCATTCCACAATACACAATCGCAATGTAAACCCTACCGGCACAACCGCCAAACTAGCCCTGCCGTTTCGGGAAAAACTGCACCACGTTCTCTCCTTGCGGCAACATCAATTTCTTCACGGCATGGCCGTACACGGTTTCAAGCGTGATGTTCAGACGGCCTTCGTTGGCAAAAATCTTATCCACAGCTTCCTTGGCCGCCTGCGGATTGCTGAACTTCAACGCATTCCACAATCCCAAGGTTTCCATGTCCTGCCAAAACGTCCCGGCTTTTTTATAGCTCAACTCAAGCTTGGCCGTGTCGGTTACCGGATCGTAAAAGCCGTTGTCGGCGAGCATATCGCCCAAATCGTGCATATCAATCAGCGTGGGCGCTTCGCATTCGATGCCTTCATGGTTCAGACGGCCTGTTAGCTCGCTCAGGCTGTCGCGGCCAAAGTGCGTGAAAAACAATAATCCGTCGGTTTTCAAAGCAGCGGCCCAGTTTTTCAATACCGGCAAAATATCATCGGCGCGGCTGAGGCTGAGGTTGGCCCACAACATATCGGCGGATGCTTCGGGCAACGGCGCGGTCAGGGCTTGGCAATGCTGCGGGATGGTTTTGCCGGTCAGCTTCTGCCAGAAACCACCTTTGCGCGTGGCGGCGGCGGTTTTCAAAAAATCGGCATTCGGATCGTATTCTTCAAACACGGCGTCGGGATAACGCGCGGCCAGCAGGCTGCGGCTGATGTCGGCATCGGCACCAATCAGCATGATGCGTTTGGGTGCATTGCGGACCAGTTGCAGGCGCTCGTCGGTGTCTTGGGCGAGATGGCGGTGAATCTGCCAGCGTTTGTCTTGTTCGGTCATGGTGGGTCGTGTCAGCGGGCTTTGCCCAGCAATGTTTTTATGGTTTAAGTCTGTTTCAGACGGCCTTTTCGACAAAATTGCGGTAGGTTTCGGCAAATTCGTCGGCATGGCTTAAAAAGGGCGCGTGTGCGGCTTTGTCAATAAGGACCAGCTCGCTGTTGCTCAAATAGCGGTGTAAATATTCGCCCATGCGCGGCGGCGTGATGGCGTCTTTCTGTCCAAACACCAGCAATGACGGCGTTTGAATCAGCGACAACAGCGGACGCGCATCGGCATGGTTGACCGCTTCAAGCGCGGCCTGTAAGGCGGAGGGCGTGCCACAGCGCGCCAAATCGGGCAATACCCGGTTTAAGATTTCGCCGGAATGGGGCGTGTGCAGCAGTTGCAGTTGTAGAAACTGTTTAATATGTTTGGCATAATCCTGCTGAAATGCGCCGACCATCTTGCCCAAGGCAGGTTGCGCCAAGCCTTCGGGATAATCCGTGTCGGCAGTCAATCGGGCAAAACTTGCCGTCAGGCAGAGCGATTGGATTTTGTCGGGATAAAGCGCGGTCAGATACAGGGCAACCAGTCCGCCCAGCGACCAGCCGAGAATGTGTGCCGGCGTGTCGATTTGTCCGGCGAAGGCTTCGGCAACGGCGGCAATATCAAACGGCTCGGTAAAAGGCGCATCGCCGTGTCCGGGCAAATCAAGCGCGCGGACGTCCCAATCGGCAGGCAGGCGCGGTATCAAATCGTCGAATACATGGCGGTTCGCCGCCCAACCGTGTATCAGATAAACTTTTTTGGCGGAGTGTGGCATGAATGTTCTTTCTTGGTGGCGCAGTTTGAAACAGCTCAATGCGCGATGTTGCGTATTATGCCACGATTCCGTTTCAGACGGCCTTTGCAGAGGCTGCGTAAACGATTTGACGGAATATTTTATCGACGCAGCACAAAGCTGCCCTTTGTGTTTCCGCCATGTCGCGGGCGGGGCAGTGTGCGGCAGTTGTCAGAAAAAGCCGCCCGCATTTGATAGAATGTGGGCCTCGCTGTATTACGAACCACCCGTCAGCAGCATGATACGCGAGCTGAAACACTTGGCCGATTTGGGCATGAGCCGTCCGTTGGCGGATTTAATGTGCCAAAACGCACCGGACTGGCTGGCGACGGAACACTTTGATTTTGTCCTGCCCATGCCTTTGAGCAAAGAGCGGCGGCTCAAGCGCGGATTCAACCAAAGCGAGGCGTTGACGGATATTTTGGCAAAACGCTACGGCTGGACGCTGCTGCCGCGCCACGCAGTTTTCAGACGGCATGGCGAGCCGCAAAGTACGCTGAAAAGCGACGAACGTCTGCGAAATATCAAGAATGCATTCAAAATCAAAGCCGAATTGCCGAAGGCGTGTAATATTCTGTTAATTGATGATGTTTTCACCACCGGCTCGACTTTAAACGAATTGGCGAAAACGCTGAAAAAATCAGGCGCAGGTAAGATTTTTTGCTGGAGTTTGGCGCGTCCGCCAATGAAAAAATAGCTTAAAGTTTTTGACACCCATGGAACATTTCGGCATTATGCCACTCTATAAGTGATTGATTTATATGTTTACCATAGTTTTGTACCAACCCGAAATCCCGCCCAATACGGGCAATATTATCCGCCTTTGCGCCAATACCGGTGCCGATTTGCACTTGGTCAAACCGCTTGGTTTCCCTCTGGATTCGTCCAAAATGAAACGCGCGGGTTTGGATTATCACGAGTTTGCCAAACTGACGGTACATGAGAATTTCGATGATTGCCTCAAGGCCCTTGAAGGCCGTCGCATTTTCGCGCTGACCACCAAAGGCTCTACTCGCCCCGACGAAGTTTCCTTCCGCGAAGGCGACGTGTTGCTGTTTGGTCCCGAAACGCGCGGCCTGCCTGCCGAAGTTCTCGACAGCCTGCCTGCCGGACAAAAAATCCGCCTGCCGATGATGCCCGACAGCAGGAGCATGAATCTTTCCAATACCGTCGCCGTCATTCTGTTTGAAGCATGGCGACAAAACGGTTTTGCCGGCGGCGTATAACAGGCTGTCTGAAAACCGCTGCGTTATCAACTCAAGAACGGAACCCGTTTTGACTTTTACTAAAAAAACCCTCCTTTCCTTAGCCGCCACCACCATCGGCGTCCTCTCCATCAATGCCGCCGTCGCCGACAGCGTGGTCCGAGTCGAAAAACTGCATCCTTCTGCCAACCGCAGTTACAAAGTTGCCGGCAAACGCTACACGCCGCTGACCAAAGTTTCCTCTTTCAGCCAAACCGGCAAAGCCTCATGGTACGGTAGCCAATTCCACGGCCGTAAAACTTCCAGCGGCGAGCGTTACAATATGAATGCCCTCTCCGCCGCCCACAAAACCCTCCCTATTCCCAGCTACGCACGTGTGACCAATATGCAAACCGGCAAAAGCGTCATCGTCCGTGTCAACGACCGCGGCCCTTTCCACGGCAACCGCGTCATCGATGTTTCCAAAGCCGCCGCCCAACAATTGGGTTTCATCAACCAAGGCACAGCCAACGTCAAAGTTGAACAAATCATCCCCGGCCAAACCGCCGCTCAAACCATTATTACCCCAAACAACAAAGAATTTTTTGTTGATTTGAAATCCTTCGGTACCGAACGCGAAGCGCAAGCCTATTTGAACCAAACCGCACAAAGCCTGCCATCCGACAGCAAAATCACGCTTGAAAAACGCAACTACGAATACGTTGTCAAAATGGGGCCGTTCAGCAGCCAAGAACGTGCCGCCGAAGCAGGCGAACGCGCCCGTCATCTGAACCTGGCATCCGCCATCTGATTTCATCCGCGTTACCGCTGAAGTTTGATACAATACAAGGCCGTCTGAAACCCGATTGCAAGGTTTCAGACGGCCTTTTTTAATCACAGGGGAACACCATGATCAGCAGGCTCACAGGCAAATTGATTGAGAAAAATCCGCCACAGGTCGTTATCGACGTCAACGGCGTCGGTTATGAAGCCGACGTTTCCATGCAGACTTTCTACAACCTGCCCCCCGTTGGCGAAACCGTCCATCTCTACACCCAGCTTGTCGTCCGCGAAGATGCACATTTGCTGTTTGGTTTCGCCTCAGCCGAGGAACGCGCCACCTTCCGCCAACTGGTCAAAGTCAGCGGCATCGGTGCCAAAACCGCATTGGGCATTTTATCGGCCATGAATGCCGACGAGCTGGCGCAAGCCATCGCCGAAGAAGACGTCAAACGCCTCTCCTCCGCCCCCGGTATCGGCAAAAAAACCGCCGAACGCATGGTGTTGGAACTGCGCGGCAAACTCGTGTCCCATACCGTTTCAGACGGCCTGTTTGCCCCTGATGCCGTTGCCGACGAAAGCCAAGACATCATCAACACCCTGCTTGCCCTCGGCTACAACGAACGCGAAGCCAAAGCCGCCACCAAAGGCATTCCCAAAGGCACGGAAGTCGGCGAAGGCGTACGCCTGGCCTTGAAAAACCTGCTCAAATAAGGCCGTCTGAAACATGAAAACCGCCGTCCTGAGTGTCGCTTTGCTTCTAAGCGCGTGCGTCTATACCGAGACCCCGTACGGGCGCACCGCCGTCTTGGACCTGCCCGTCCACTCGCAAACCACCGTCAACAAAACTGTGACCATCAACGCCCCGCCCGGGACGACCGTCATCTATCAAGACAGCGAACCCGTCCGCAATTACCCGGCCTATCCCGTTTATCCCCACCGGGTTTATCGTTATCGATAAACAACGCTGACCGTTTGAAACCATATATTCAGACGGCCTGTTGAGAGACCAACCATGAAATACATCCTTCCCCTGCTTTTACTCCTGAGCGCCTGCACACCGGATACCAAGACCACGGATGCCGCATTCGCCCCCAAAACACACGGCTTCGAACACCGCCTGACCGAAGGCGAAAAACTGTTGACCCAAGCCCTCATCAAACAAGACCTCGCCGCCTACTTCAAACACGAAACCGGCGGCGCATTTGCCGAACAAGCCCCCTTATTCTCGGCCCAGCAACTTGCCGAACAGAAAAACATCCCCCAAAACGATGCCATCGGCGTTTACGGCAAAATCATCAAAACCCAAGGCCGCACCGCCTGGCTGCAAACCGACAAGCAAACCCTCAAACTCGATTTGGCCGAACCGCTGCAAGAAACTCAAGGCGAAGTTACCCTTGTCTGCCAACACGAAAACACCGCATTCCAAGACTGCCAAACAGAAGAAAACTTTGCCCGACGCTTTACCGAACAAATTTTCTCGGCGGTCGAGTCCGGACGCGTATCCGCCCAAACAGACGCACCAGCCGAAGAAATCATGGCCGGCCGCCTCATCCCGTTTTTAAGTGCCGCCAGCGACTTTACCGGCAACTTCAAAGCCTGCGCCACCACCATGACCGAATACTGCACCAGCCGCCTGGCACGCGAAATGCCCGAATCCGCAGTCCGCAAAAAAGCACAGGAATTAGGTTTGACCGAAATAGCATTTAAAAAGAAAAAATAAATATTTAGGCCGTCTGAACCCTATGGCGGCTGTGTTATAATCCGCGACTCATACAGGTCGGACAGGCAGTCGCCGCGTATCGCGTAAGGCATACGGGGAGGAAAGTCCGGGCTCCACAGAGCAGAATGCCGGCTAACGGCCGGGCGCGGCAACGCGACGGAAAGTGGAACAGAAAGCAATACCGCCGATGATTGCCTTCGGGCAAAACAGGTAAGGGTGAAAAGGTGCGGTAAGAGCGCACCGTGCATTTGGTAACAAAGCGCAGCAGGCTAAACCCCATTCGGAGCAAGACCAAACAGAACGCGATGACGCTGCTCGCCGAGCGTTCGGGTAGGTTGCTTGAGCACACCAGCAATGATGTGCCTAGAGGAATGACTGTCCGCGACAGAACCCGGCTTACCGTCCGAGCTGTATGTCCCCATACCGCGGCAGGTTTTAAAAACCTGCTGCATTTTTATGAAATAAAAAGGCCGTCTGAAACCTGAATCTTGGTTTCAGACGGCCTTTTTTAAACCGCTGTTTATGGTCGGTATTCCGGTTTCATGCCGTTGGGCAGGAGCTGCCATACATAGCCTGTGGTTTTCATTTTGCCGGCCACTTCGCCTGCTTCGTCGCCATAGCCCCAGAAATAATCCACACGGACCGCACCTTTGATCGCGCTGCCGGTATCTTGCGCCATAATCAGGCGGTTGAGGGCTTTTTTGGTGATCGGGTGGGCAGTGGCGACAAACAGCGGTGCGCCAAGCGTGATGTAGTGGCGGTCGATGGCACCGGCGTATTCGCCCATCAACGGCGTACCTAATGCGCCCACCGGGCCTGAATCACTGCTGCCGGTCAGCTCGCGGAAGAAGACGTAGCTTGGGTTTTGTCCCAAAACTTCGGCAAGGCGGCCGGGGTTTTGCTTCATATAGGCCTTGATGCCCTGCATGCTGGTCTGACCCAGCGGCAGATAGCCTTTATCCGCCATATAGCGGCCGATGGAAACATACGGATGTTCGTTTTTATCGGAAAATCCGACACGGATGTATTTTCCGGACGGTGTTTTCAGACGGCCTGAACCTTGAATGTGCATAAAGAAAAGTTCGACCGGATCATCTGCATAACCCAAAATCGGCGCTTTGCCGTTAAGCGCGCCGCCGTTGATTTGGCTGCGGGTGTAGTAAGGAACAAAACGGCTGCCTTCAAAACGGCCTTTCAGCGCAGTGCTGCGTGCTGTAATCGGGAATCTGGACAAGTCGGCCGTGTATGTGCCGCTGTTGTCGATGACGCCGCTATTTGGGCCGGTTTGGCGGATGCGGACGGTGGCTTTGCTGCCTCTCAAGTTTGCAGCCAGCGGAACGGAAACAAAATCGTTCGGAATGCCGTAAATAGGGAAACGGGATTGGCTCGTGGATTTGTCGTCGCCGCGCAGGACCGGTTCGTAATAGCCGGTAATGGTGCCGGCAGGATTGCCGCCGTTATCGACGCGCCATGCGGTGAAATAGCGCTCAAAAAAGTGTTTGGCTTGGAAATGGTGCACCGGTGTTTGCATGGCTTGGATACAAACGTCCTGCCAGCCTTGGCGGTTTTTAAGTTTTTCACAGCCTAAGCGGAAAGATTGCAGGCTTTTGGCGAAGTGTTGGGTGCTCCAGTGCGGCAGTTCGTTGTAGGAAACAACGGTGTAGTTTGCTCCTCCCCCGCTTACAGTCGTACCGATGAGATCAGGCGTACCGGTGGGGCGGTCAGGACCTTTGATAACGCTGGTGTCGGTTTCGGGAAGGTTTTTAATGCTTTTGCTCGGGCAGGCGGCAAGAATGGCTGCAGCAATGCTGACGAGCGTGATGCGGTACAGATGTTTTTTCATGGAATCAATAGCGTGTCGAAAGGCCGTCTGAAAGCTATTTTTCAGACGGCCTATGTTGGAAAGTGCTGATTTTAACATAAAAAAGCGATTTATCGGCGCGGCGGCAATTTGACGACAACCGTATCGGCCAGCATATCGTAGAGCGTGCGACGGTTGCGTTTGACGGAGAAGAGCATGATGAAGTTGATGAAAGTCATAAGCAGAGAAACCAAATCTCCACCTGTTTCATTTACTGCCAACATTACCGCAATGACTATAATACCGACAATGAATGACCAAGCCACTTCGCGTATCAAAACCGTACCACCAAAACCCGGATTGCTACCGTCACTTTTTAACACCCGGATGCCCATAATTTTTTTACCTAAAGACTGACCGTCTCGGCTCATGTAATACAGTTGGAAGATACCAAAAACCAAATAGACAGCCAAAGAAATAAAAAATGTTATGACTGCATAGTCAGGGGTATTAGAAAGAGAAGACTCCGAAACTAATTCTTTGCTTTCATCAAAAGTGAAAACTACCATCACAATGAATGGTACCCATATCAAAAAAGTAAACAGATTATTCAACAAATATGCCGCAACCCTCGCCCCCGGCGAAGCAATATGGACATCTACTATTTCTGTTTTAGGCAAATCCGACAAATTGATTTCGCTCATTTAATCTTCCTCTGTGCTATTTAATGAGATGCAATTTCATTGCCATCTTAACCTATTTTCCCATCATTCTAAAAATTTTTGATAAAAACCTTTACATTTTCCGCAGACGGCGTTAAAACGTTTGTTTTCCCCTTTGTTATAGTGGGTTAACAAAAGTCTGAACAAAACGGCAGGCGATGCCGTTCCGATTTTTGTTAATGCACTATAAACTTATCCGGATTTTCTTTGTAAGGAGTAACACATGAAAGTAGGTTTCGTCGGCTGGCGCGGTATGGTCGGCTCTGTTTTGATGCAGCGTATGAAAGAAGAAAACGACTTCGCCAACATTCCCGAAGCGTTTTTCTTTACCACTTCCAACGTCGGCGGCGCTGCCCCTGATTTCGGTCAGGCAGCCAAAACATTGTTGGATGCCAACGATGTTGCCGAATTGGCAAAAATGGACATCATCGTTACCTGTCAGGGTGGCGATTACACCAAATCCGTCTTCCAACCCCTGCGCGACAGCGGCTGGAACGGCTACTGGGTTGACGCGGCTTCTTCCCTGCGCATGAAAGACGACGCTATTATCGTCCTCGACCCTGTCAACCGCAACGTTATCGACAACGGCCTCAAAAACGGCGTGAAAAACTACATCGGCGGCAACTGTACCGTTTCCCTGATGTTGATGGCTTTGGGCGGTTTGTTCCAAAACGATTTGGTCGAATGGGCAACCAGCATGACCTATCAAGCCGCTTCCGGCGCAGGTGCGAAAAACATGCGCGAACTCATTAGCGGCATGGGCGCGATTCACGCCCAAGTGGCAGACGAACTTGCCGATCCTTCCAGCGCGATTCTCGACATCGACCGCAAAGTGTCCGATTTCCTGCGCAGCGAAGACTATCCGAAAGCCAACTTCGGCGTACCGCTCGCCGGCAGCCTGATTCCGTGGATTGACGTGGACTTGGGCAACGGCCAGTCCAAAGAAGAATGGAAGGGCGGCGTGGAAACCAACAAAATCCTCGGCCGCAGCAACAATCCGACCATAATCGACGGTTTGTGCGTACGCATCGGCTCTATGCGCTGCCACAGCCAAGCCCTCACTCTGAAGCTGAAAAAAGACCTGCCTGTTTCCGAAATCGAAGCGATTTTGGCAGGCGCGAACAACTGGGTGAAAGTTATCCCTAACGAAAAAGAAGCCAGCATCCACGAGCTGACGCCCGCCAAAGTTACCGGCACACTGTCTGTTCCTGTCGGCCGTATCCGCAAACTGGAGATGGGTGGCGAATACATCAGCGCATTTACAGTTGGCGACCAACTCTTGTGGGGTGCTGCCGAGCCGTTGCGCCGCGTATTGCGCATTATCTTGGGCAGCCTGTAATTTAGGTTGGCATGAAAAAAGCAACGGTTTGGGCCGTTGCTTTTTTTGTCACAAAAAGGCCGTCTGAACCTTTCAGACGGCCTTGTTTCCTATTCTTTTTTACCGGCCAAACCGATTTCTTTGGTGGAATCGCCAACTTTGATTTGCGCCTTACCGGCAATTTCTTCAGCCTGCGGGCCGAAGAGCTTCAAATCGTAACGGCCGTTTTCGATACCGTTCAAACTGGTTTTACCGCTGATGGCGGCTTTGCCATTGTTATTGGCAATACTTGCGGCAAGCAGGTCGACATTATTGTGGGAAGCCATGCTGCTGATTTTGCCGTAACCTTGTTTTTTATCGAAATCGACGATGTATTTCAGACGGCCGCTGCGGTCGTCGCCGTTAAACGCGATACCTGAATACTGATAGCTGCCTTGTTTGGGCAAATTGCGATATGCAGTTTCATCGCCTTGGACTTCGCCGACGGTGAATGTGTATGTATCGAGGTTTTGCAGCTTGCCTGCGTCATCGGCTTTTTGTTTGGCGTAACGCGCAGCAACAGTAGAATAATTTTGTTTATACACTTGGAAGTCGCCCGTTTCCAAAGTGATGACTTGGCCGTTTACCTTAATTTTTTGGGCGTAGTCGTAAGAGGACACTTTATCGGTTTTCAAAAAGCCGGTATCGAGTTTGTCGCCTTTTTGCAGGTTTTGCGTTTTACCGTTGGCCGTCAGCTCCAACGTACCGTTTTCAGGGACGGATTCGTTCAATTCAACGGACAACACGCCTTTCGGATGCGGATTGAGCGGCTCGGTTACGGCATTCGACAAACCGCTTGTTGCGCCGCCGCAGGCAGCCAACATCAAAGACAGGGAAGCAGTCAAAGCAGAAATGCGGAGGGTTTTCATCATTTTTTCCTTTCCTTTTTTATTTGGTATGATATTTATCATATACCTAAAAAAATGAACAATAAATGATTTTTGTCAAAATTAATATTTTGAATATTAATTTTATAAATATTGAAACATTTTTAAAACAACGGATATTCCGTTAATCTAGTATCCCTTCCTCTATAATCATTTTATTTTGCAAACGGATTTCATCATGCCGAAAATCACCCTTATCGCCGCCTACGCCGCCCGCCGTTGTATCGGCATCAACAACACCATGCCTTGGCATTTGCCCGAGGATTTTGCCTTTTTCAAATTCTACACCACCGGCAAACCCGTCATTATGGGCCGCAAAACATGGGAATCACTGCCGCGCAAGCCGCTGCCCGGCCGTCAAAATATCGTCATCACCCGCCAAGATTGTCAGGCCGAAGGCGCGCAAACGGCAGCCTCTTTGGAAGATGCGCTGGCTTTGTGTCAGGGGGCTGAAGAAGTCATCATCATGGGCGGCGCGCAAATTTATGCACAAGCCCTGCCGATTGCCACGGATTTGCGTTTGACCGAAGTCGGTTTGGATGTGGACGGCGATGCGTTTTTTCCTGAATTTTCCGCAGAAATATGGCAAGAAGCCTCTCGGGAAAACCATGTTTCCGCCAAAGGCATCGAATACGCATTTGTGCATTATGTGAGGGTATAATCCGACAACGCAAAGGCCGTCTGAAACCCTGTTTTTCAGGTTTCAGACGGCCTCTTTTATCTCGTTTGTTTACGGCATACCGTTTAAGCCGTTTTATTTTTCAAAGGCAGCTTGATATGCGGTTTGGCCGGCTTGGGCGCTTCTTTCAGTCCAAGTTCGATTTGCTGCTCTTCGCTCAACAAATTGCTCCAGTCGCCTTTTTTATACCAGTCGCGGCCGTCCAACTCGATGGGATGTTGGATGCGCTCGCAACCGTTGCCGCATTGCAAATCGTCTTCTTTGCAGTATTTGTCGCAACCCCAGCAGATACGCTCGGGATTTTTCGGGAAAATGGGAAATTTCTTGGCCATGGTGTTCTTCTTTTGTTTGTGTGCGGTACGGGCAGAATTATAAGTGATTTGAATGGGGCTGGCGGCGGGTTTATCGTGTTTTACGCTGATTTTTTAAGATGTGTTAACCTTTCAGACGGCCTATACTGTAAAACTATCCCTATGCGGTACAACAAGAGGACCAAATATGAACATATGCCGTCTGAAGCCTGAGTTTGTCGAGCCTTTAGCCCTCGCGCTATTTGAGGAATGGCACGATTTTGCGCCGTGGTCGTCTCTGGACAAAATCCGTGCATATTACGCGCAGTGTCTTAATGGGGATGATTTGCCGCTGGCGTTTGCGGCTGTGGATAACGAAGGGCGGCTGATGGGTTCGGCGGCATTAAAACGGTTTGATATGGAGTGTTTTCCCGAATACGAATATTGGCTGGGCGATGTGTTCGTTTTGCCGCAATTTCGCGGTTTGGGCGTAGGCAGGCAGCTGGTTTCGTTTTGTCTGGATAAAGCACGCGAACTGGGTTTGCCGCATCTGTTTCTCTATCCAGCCGCTGCTTTTGTTGTTGCTGCGTTCGCTGCTGCTTTGTTCGGCGGATTGGAGTGTGATATCGTTATCGGCAATCAGGCCGGTTCCTGCTTTACCTGAAACATCCGATCCTGTGATGTTGATATTGGATTGTTCGCCTGCACCTCCGGCAATAAGGGTAGTTTTACCGCCTGCTTGAATTTGGCTGGCTTGGGCTTGATTTACTTGAACTTGGGTGGTTTGTCGGTTTTGCTGTTCGCCGTAGGTTATGGAAATGCTGACTTCTGCTGCTGCAACCGCTGCTTCTAAATACCGCTTGGGCAAGGATATACGCGGTTTTTTGTCATGTGCTTAATTCTTCTTGCTTGGTTTTTTCGGTGAGTTGATTTTCTTTTTTTACACAGGCAATAGGCACTTGGTGGTGCATGGGATTGATACCACAACCAAGTGATAGCACCGGGTGCTTCGCTTTCGTTATATGGCTCACTGGGATAGAGCTTGGGTGAGAGAATGTTTAGGGGGGAGTGGGCATAGTTTAGAGTTACGATTAGTTAAAGTAAAAAGGAAAGGTAAGTGGTTTTAAGGCAGCCTGAAACGGAGTTCAGCGAAACCAAAACCGCGTGTGCATGAATGCACATCCTACCATTTCACTTTTTTGGTTGGTTACACAGGCTATGCTGGTTAGTAGTGCCAGTTAATCTACATCTTGATAAAGTTTATCTATAAAACTATCAAAATCAGGTGCGATGGGAACTGTAATCATCTTGGTATTACCTAGTTCATCTTCGTAAAATTCATCATGATACATAAGTACGATGGATGGATTACTTGAATTTCTACGGTAATCAAAACAAATATAATCGCCATTTGCACTTATTCCAAATGCAACAACTTGGTTTCCATAGCCATATTCATTATCAATGCATGAATAGGTATAGATATTTTCATGACAGGAGGCATCTTTTTTATATCCTAAAAATAAAATATTTCTGTCATCTGTATTCTTATTATTATCAATAAAAATAAAACAATCTTCTTCGGGATATAAATAATCATGTTCACTTATCAAATATATATACGATCTAGGGAATGTTACACCTAAATTTTCTGCAAATTTTTCAATGATTGAAGCAGAAACTTTTCCTTCATCTCTCCAGATATTTAATTTTTTCATTATTCATTTCCTTGATTAACGTCCTTTTTTTAATGCATTTTGACCAGTATGTCTAACTGCATCATGTATTTCCAATGGTAATAGCTGCATGTTATTTGGTGCACTTTGTGCATTATGATGCCAAATATATCCATTAATAGTCCGTTTTCCAGCCATAATATCTTCTAACTGTGTGCTAGTAAAATTTGATTTAGGAATTACCCCACGCCGGATGTGCAAGCCGTGTATGAAAAGTTCGGCTGGAAAGAAATCACGCAGACTTGGCACAACGGGGAAACCGTATCCGTCATGAAATTGGATTTATAGCTTGAAAAGAATAAAAGGCCGTCTGAATATTTGGTTTCAGACGGCCTTTGTTTCTTAAATTATCTACAACTACCCTATCCGCTTAAACGGCGGCAGACAGGCCAATAATTGTTGGCCGTAGCGTTGCGTTTTGACGCGGTTGTCAAGGATGGTGACGCGGCCGTAATCCTGTTCGGTACGGATAAGGCGGCCGACGGCTTGGATCAGTTTGATGCTGGCTTCGGGCACCGTGATTTCGATAAAGGGATTGCCGCCGCGTTGTTCAATCCAACGGTTTTGGGTTTTCTCGATGGGGTTGTCCGGCATGGCAAACGGCAGCTTGGCAATAATGACTTGCACGCAGGCCGTGCCGGGCAGGTCGAGGCCTTCGGCAAAACTGTCGAGGCCGAAAATAATGCTGGCTTTGCCTTCGGCAATGGCTTGATGGTGCCTCTGTAAAAGAACGGCCTTGGGCAACTCGCCCTGCACAAGCAGAAGCGGCAAGTATTCGTCAGGCAGGCGCAAGGCGACATCCTGCATTTGCTTGCGCGAGGAAAACAGCACCAGCGTGCCGATGGCTTCAACCGGCGAAACCAGCTTCGGCAACCATTCGACAATGGCGGCCGTATGCGCATCAGGGTCTTTGGGGCTGGCTTGAACCGGCGGAATATACAGCTCGCCTTGCGTATCGAAATTAAACGGGCTTTCCAATGCAAGCGTGGTGGTTTCGGGCAGCCATAATAGGCCGGTTTGGCGCAAAATCAGGTTGAAGCTGCCGAGCGATTGCAGGGTAGCCGAAGTCAGCACCGCACCTGCCGCGCGCCGCCACAGATTGTTGGCAAGATGGGATGCGCTGCTGATGGGGCTGGCATTGAAAATGTAGTCGTTTTTGTCGTCGGCATGGCGGGTTATCCATTTCGCCAACGGCTCTTCGCCCTCAATGGGAACGGTGGAGAGCAAATCCCAAACCGCGCTGATTTGTTCGATACGGGCGATAAAAAGGCCGAACTCGCTGGTCAGGCGGTCAATGAGCGCGCCGTCCTGCTCTTTTTCGCGGCGTGCAGCAGAAAGCGCATCGTTCAGGCCGACAACGTGTTTGAGCAGGCTACGCGCAGCAATGGCCGTATTGGAAACTGTGGTTTCCAGGCCTTCGGGGATTTTGCCGTCTTCCCACAGCCAAGTCGGTTCGTTGTGTTTCCGCCTGTCGTTTTCAGACGACACAAAACTTAAAGACGGCTCTTCCGCTAAGTGAAACTGCCATTCGTGCAGGCTGTCGAGCAAGGATGTGGCAGCTTCGTCGGCAAGGTTGGCAAGTTCGGCTTTATCGGTCAGCGCGGCAATTTTGCCGGTCAGCTGCGGCAGTTTTTCCAGCGTCCAAACGGCAATATTCCATGAATGTTCGGCGGCAAAACGGCTGAGGGCTTTTTTGGGCAGGTGGTGCGCTTCGTCTATGCAATAGAAACTGTTTTCGGGCGCAGGCAGAATCACGCCGCCGCCCATGCTGATGTCGGCAAGCAGAAGATCGTGATTGGCAACGACGACATCGACGGTTTCCAAGACATCGCGCGCCAGGTAAAACGGGCATTCCGGACGGTTGGGACAGGCGGATTTCAGGCAACCGTGGCGGTCGTTGGTCACTTTGAGCCAAATCGCGTCATCGATTTTTTCCGGCCAAGTGTCGCGGTCGCCATTAAAGCGGCGGGCGGAAAATTCATCGGCAATGTCGCGCAACAGATTCAATTCTTCCGGCTTGGGTTTGCTGTCCCACAACACTTCCGGCGCTTCAAAGCCAAGCAGGTTTTGCTGGGCGTTGTTTTGCGTCAGTTGATAGAGTTTGTAAGGGCAAAGATAACGGCCGCGCCCTTTGGCAAGCGCAAAGGTCAGCTCCAAACCGCTTTTTTCGACCAGAAACGGTAAATCGCGGTCAACCAACTGCTCCTGCAAGGCCACCGTCGCGCTGCTGACAATCAGCCGTTTGCCGCGCGTTTGCGCCATGATGCCGCCGGCCAAAAGATAGGCCAACGATTTACCCACGCCGGTCGGCCCTTCGATCACGGCAATGCTCTCGCCCTCGCGTTTGGGCGCTTCTTCGCCTTCTTCACGCGTCAACGTCCGCGAAAAAGCGTTGGCAATCGCCGCAATCATTTCCCGCTGCGAAGCGCGCGGACGGAAACCGGGCAGGTTTTTGCCGATGTTTTGGTAATGGTCGCGGATGGCGTTTTTTTCTAAATCGGTGAGCATTGAGGCCGTCTGAATGGGTTTGCAAGAATAGCGTATTTTAGCATTTTTACCTTCATGAAGCCTTCGTAAAGTCTTACCCTATTTTAGGGTTTGGCATTTTGATGGCGATGGACGAACCGCAAAAACATAATCGGTTTTAATCAAGCAAAAGGCCGTCTGAAACTTTAGCCGCACTGATGCAGAGGCACCCACAATTTTTGCTTTTCGGATTTGTTTTTCTCGTAGCGGTTCCATGCTTTTTCGTGAAAATAAAAGACGATGGTATTGACGATGGGTTCAACCAAAGCGACCGCGCTGGAAACACCGATACTGCCGGTCAGAATATAGGCGACACTAAATGCGACGCTGAAATGCAAAATAGCAAATGTAATGGTTTTAATCATGCTGTTTTCCTGATACATTGATGTTTTAATCGCTACATAATAATTATTATCAACTAACGCGTATATTTTAAATCCTTTATCCTAATTTAGATTTTATAAATCGATATTTTATTTCTGATAGGAATTTTATGAACCCGCTCCATATTGTCGTCCTCGACCGCGATACCCTCGTCAACCGCCCGTTTGATTTTGATTTTCCACATACATTGAGCAGCTACGGCACAACCGAAGCGCACGAAACGCTGGAGCGCATCCGCGGCGCGGACATTGTGATTACCAACAAAGTCGTGATTTCCGCCCAAGCATTTGCCGAAAATCCACAACTCAAGCTGGTTGCCGTTACGGCGACAGGCGTCAACAATGTGGACGTTGAGGCTGCCAAACAAAACGGCACGGCAGTGTGCAATATCCGCGCTTACGGCAATGAATCCGTGGCGGAACACGCGTTTATGATGATGATTACCCTGATGCGCAACCTGCCTGCCTATCAGCGCGACGTTGCGGCAGGCTTGTGGGAAAACTCGCCGTTTTTCTGCCACCTCGGCGCACCGATGCGCGATTTGAACGGCAAAACGCTGGCGATTTTCGGGCGCGGCAATATCGGTAAAACACTGGCAACTTATGCACAGGCTTTCAAAATGAATGTCGTGTTCGCCGAACATAAAAATGCCCAAAACGTCCGCGACGGCTATGTTTCCTTTGACAAAGCCATCCGCTCCGCCGATGTCGTATCGCTTAATTGCCCGCTCACGCCGCAAACGGCCAATATGATAGGCGAAGCCGAATTGCAGCAAATGAAACCCGGCGCCATCCTCATCAACTGTGGGCGAGGCGGCTTGGTCGATGAAGCCGCTTTGGTTGCGGCGTTGAAATACGGCCAAATCGGCGGAGCAGGTTTTGACGTATTGACACAAGAGCCGCCGCGCGACGGCAATCCTCTGCTGAAAGCCCGACTGCCCAACCTCATCGTCACGCCACACATTGCATGGGCAAGCCAAGAAGCCGCCAACCGTCTGTTTGACATCCTTTTGGACAACATCAACCGCTTCGTGGCCGGCAATCCGCAAAATCTGGTTTAATCTATGGAAAACCTGTTGATAAGGTTGTGAACAATTTTAAAGGCCGTCTGAAATACTCAGACGGCCTTTTGTTTGCCCGGGCAAATTAAATATCGTATGTGGTTGAAGCAGTATCGCCGCCCTTGCCTGTCCAATTGGTATGGAAGAACTCGCCGCGCGGTTTGTCGGTACGCTCGTAAGTGTGCGCGCCGAAGTAGTCGCGTTGCGCTTGCAGCAGGTTGGCCGGCAGACGCTCGGAAGTGTAGCCGTCAAGGAAGGTAATGGCGGAAGCCATACAAGGCATCGGAATACCGCACTCGATCGCTTTGGCGACCACTTTACGCCATGCAGGCAGACAGGTTTCCAATACGCCTTTGAAATAAGGATCGGAACCCAAGAAGACCAAATCAGGATTGGCTTCGTATGCGTCGCGGATGTTGCCCAAGAACGCGCTGCGGATGATGCAGCCTTCTCGCCATAAGAGGGCAGTATTGCCGTAATTCAATGCCCAATCGTTGTTTTCGCTGGCTTCGCGGATCAGCATAAAGCCTTGTGCATAAGAAATGATTTTGGATGCCAACAGGGCTTGGCGTAGGGCTTCGACCCATGCGGCTTTGTCGCCTTCAATCGGGGTAATGGTTTTGCCAAACAGGCTGTTTGCTTGGGTGCGTTGGTCTTTAAACGCGGACACGCAACGTGCAAATACGGCTTCGGAAATCAGGGTCAACGGGATACCCAAATCGAGGGCATTGATGCCGGTCCATTTACCTGTACCTTTTTGACCTGCGGTATCGAGGATTTTTTCGACCAAAGGTTCGCCGTTTTCATCTCTGTAACCCAAAATCACGGCGGTAATTTCGACCAGATAAGAATCCAGTTCGGTTTTGTTCCACTCGTTGAAGATTTGGTGCATTTCGTCATAAGACAGGCCCAAACCGTCTTTCATGAATTGGTAGGCTTCGCAAATCAACTGCATATCGCCGTATTCGATGCCGTTGTGCACCATTTTGACGAAGTGGCCCGCACCGTCGCGGCCGACCCAGTCGCAGCAAGGCTCGCCTTGAGGCGTTTTGGCGGAGATGGCTTGGAAAATCGGTTTGACAGCAGGCCATGCGGCTTCGTCGCCGCCAGGCATGATAGACGGGCCGTGACGCGCGCCTTCTTCGCCACCGGATACACCGGCACCGATAAAGCGGATGCCTTTTGCCGCCAGCTCGTGTGTACGGCGGGTGGAATCAGGATAGTTGGCATTGCCGCCGTCAATAATGATGTCGCCTTCGTCCAAAAGCGGAACGAGTTGCTCGATAAAATCGTCAACAACAGAACCAGCGCGAACCATCATCATGATTTTGCGTGGTTTTTCTAATTTATCAACCAGATCTTGCAGTGAATATGCGCCGATAATATTGGTATTTTTGGCTGCGCCGTTTAAAAAATCATCTACTTTGCTGGTCGTACGGTTGAATGCGACAACTTTAAAGCCGTTGTCGTTCATGTTGAGAATCAGGTTTTGCCCCATTACGGCAAGGCCGATTACGCCAATGTCGCCCTTCATTTTGTGAAACTCCGTTATTGATTAATTTTATCAAGCGTAACTCTAGCTGATTTACACGTTTTTAACAATCCTTAACTTTTTAATTTTTTGAAAAGATGCCTTTACGTTTCAGATGGCCTTTGCCTTTGGGAAAACAAACTATAAATTAGATTTTAAATAATAAATAGAAAATGATATTGAGTGCTGCCACAGCTTGTTGATAACTTTGATTACAAAAAAATTTTCAAATACTTAGCTGATATTTTTTGATGAGGATAAAGTAAGGTTGGCCTTGTTTGCAGATGTGGATAAATTTTTCCTGCTGCTTCATTCTGTGGGTAACTTTTTGCCTGTGCACAATCTTAGCTTGTTTTATACTTTTCCAATCGGAACTGATTAACTAGAGAAATAGTCAAATGGTTTTTTATTTCAAGCTATTTTCATATTTCCTTTTGTTTAAGTTGGAAAAAGGCCGTCTGAAAATATTTCAATAAGGATGTGTATATGAAGTTTTCCTTTAGTATTAACCTGTTATCTGTTTTGATTTTGGCCGCTTGTGCGCAACAGCCGGTTCAAAAGCCTCAAGTTGCCCTGCCCTCTGTATCTGTGGATAACCATGCACCGGAGCAAGGAACAGGGCTGACGGAGCAGAAATTAATCCGCGCCAAACATTATATGGCGGCATCTGCCAATCCGCTGGCAACTGAAGCCGGTTATGAAATTTTGAAGCGCGGCGGCAGTGCGATAGATGCGATGATTGCCATGCAGACAACTTTGGGACTGGTTGAGCCGCAATCTTCCGGATTGGGCGGCGGTGCGTTTTTGGTGTATTGGGACAATAAGGCGAAAAAGCTGACGACGTTTGATGCCCGTGAAACAGCGCCAAAAGCGGCAACACCGGAACTTTTCTTGGACGAAAACGGCAAACCGATGGGCTTTATGAAAGCTGTGGTCGGCGGCCGTTCGGTCGGTGTGCCGGGGATCCCGAAGCTGCTGGAAGATGTCCACAAGCGTTACGGCAAATTGCCGTGGGCAAGTTTGTTTGAGAAACCGATTACTTTGGCGGAACAAGGTTTTGCCGTTTCTCCACGCATGGCGAAATCCATCGAGCAAAATTTGGAACCCTTGCAACGTTATCCGCAGACCGCCGCCTATTTCCTGCCTAACGGCAAGCCTTTGGCAGCGGGAACGGTTTTGAAAAATCCTGAATTTGCGCGTTCCGTACGCTTGTTGGCGGAAAAAGGCAGTGCGCCGTTTTATCAGGGGGCGCAGGCACAGAATATTGTCCGTGCCGTTACCGGCGCCGTGGATAATCCCGGCAAAATCAGCATGGCGGATTTGAAAAACTATCAAGTTATCGAGCGTAAGCCGGTTTGCGCGCCGTATCGTGAATATGAAGTCTGCGGCATGGGCGCGCCAAGTTCGGGCGCGATTGCTTTGGGCGAGATTTTGGGCGTATTGCAGAATCAGGATATGAAGGCGTTGGGTACGGAAAATATCCACAGTTGGCGCTGGATAGGCGATGCATCGCGGATTGCGTTTGCCGACCGTGATTATTATGTCGGCGATCCCAAGTTTGTGAACGTTCCGACCCGTGCCATGATTTCTCAAGCTTATTTGAAACCGCGTGCCGAAGAAATCCGCAAAGCTGACAAGGCATTGGAAATTATTCAGGCAGGCAAGTTTGGCAAGGCATACGCGCAGGGCATGGCGGTCGAGCTGCCGTCCACCAGTCATTTGGTGGTTGTGGATAAAGACGGCAACGTTGTATCGATGACGACTTCGATTGAAAATGCCTTTGGTTCGGGGCTGATGGCAAACGGCTATCTGCTTAACAACGAATTAACCGATTTTGCCTTCAACCCTGTCAGAGAAGACGGTAAAACGGTGGCAAACAGCGTGGCCGGTGGCAAACGTCCGCGTTCTTCGATGGCGCCGACCATTGTGATGAAAGACGGTAAGCCTTATATGGCGGTCGGTTCTCCAGGCGGCAGCCGCATTATCGGTTTCGTTGCTAAAACGTTGGTGGCGCATATCGACTGGGGCATGGACATTCAGACGGCAATTTCACTGCCGAATATGCTCAATCGTGGCAGCCAGTATGAAATCGAGGAAAAAACCGCTGCGGTGGATAAAGCGGCTGCGTTGGAAAAATTGGGCTACAAAGTCCAAATCCGCGATTTGAATTCCGGCGTACAAGGGATTGTGATCGGCAAAGACGGTTTGCTCGGTGGCGCCGACCCGCGACGCGAAGGCAAAGTCATGGGCGATTGATATTGTCGGTTTGACATGAAAAAGGCCGTCTGAAATCTAGTTGTTCAGACGGCCTTTTAATTTGGGAAAATATATGGATAAGATGTGTATAAGAATAACATTAAATTTTAATATTTTTATTTTTCAATAAGATAAAAGGGGTGAATATGTGGATAATTACTTGTGGAAAACGACATGATTTAGGCCGTCTGAACCTTTCAGACGGCCTTTTTCATTGGACTGCGTTATCTATTTACTATCAGGCTGCCGGCAGCTCGTGGAAAGCGGTGGGTAAGTCTTCGTCATCGGCAAACTCAACCCATTCGTAAGCGGTTTCATCTGCCAAAACGGCACGCAACAGCGCATTATTGATGGCATGGCCTGATTTGTAACCTTCAAATGCACCGATAATCGGATGGCCGACAATGTATAAATCGCCAATCGCATCCAGGATTTTGTGGCGGACAAATTCATCGGGATAACGCAAACCTTCCGGATTCAAAACATCCATGTCGTCAATCACGATGGCGTTGTTCAAATTGCCGCCCAGTCCGAGATTATGGGCGCGCATCATTTCCACTTCGTGCATAAAGCCGAAGGTACGGGCGCGGGCAATCTCATCGATATAGGATTTTCCTGCAAAATCAATCTCGAAAGTAGGTGCGCTGCGGTTGAATACGGGATGATCAAATTCGATGGTTAAAGTAACTTTAAAGCCGTCATAAGGCGTAAAGCGCACCCATTTTCCGGTTTCTTTGATTTCAATGGGTTTGAGGATTTTTAAAAACCGTTTTTGGGCTTTTTGATCGATAACGCCCGCATCTTGCAAAAGATAAATAAACGGCAGGCTGGAGCCGTCCATAATCGGAATTTCAGGCGCGTTTAATTCAATCAAGGCATTATCGATGCCATAGGCAGACAGAGCTGACATAATGTGTTCAATCGTGCCGATGCGCACGCCTTTATCGGTAACGATGGTTGAAGAGAGGCGGGTATCGTTGATCAAATAAGGATTCAATTTGATTATTTCTCCCATTTCTCCACTTAAATCGGTACGGCGGAATGAAATACCGCTGTTTTCTTCGGCAGGATGCAAAGTCAGAGCGACCCTTTCGCCCGAATGCAGGCCGACGCCGGTAACGCTTACTGATTTGGCTAAAGTTCGTTGCAGCATAATTGCTTCCTTTAAAAAAGTCTGATGGGCAAATGATACGTTAAAAAGGAAAAAACAAGCCATCATTTTTAATAGTATTTGCCAATATGGATGTTTTGCGAGAGAAACCTCTAGATTTAAATTATCCACAATAGTATGTGAAATTGAAGTGGGTAATTTGGGTTTTATCCACAGATAAATAGAAAAACTAAGATTCTATCCTTTTTTATTCCGGCATTCAGTTGGGGTTGGCCTCAAAGATAAAAAGTAACTATCAAATTGGTTTTAAAGAAAGTTATTCCGTTATCCACAGATAGTTTGGTTTTTCATCAAAATCATCATTTTAAAAATTAAAATATTATGATTTGAAGAAAACACTGAATGATCAACAAAAAAATGGCAAAATATGGAGGAATAGAACTAAGTTTATGATTTCCATAAGCTTATGAAACTTTTAAGATTGGAAAATGGTTTTTATGAAATAAAATATCAAAAGCTAGAACTAATCCGATTTGCCTGATATTTTCCTACAAACAAGAATTTTATGTTTTCTTTATTTAAATCAAACAACTTAAAAGTAATTATCTGTAATCCTAGAAAGTAATTTTATTTCAGGATACAATGGACTTACTGAAAAATTTTTCCCATTCCATCTAATAGGAGTAGCAAAATGAGTATTAAAGTAGCGATTAATGGTTTTGGCCGCATCGGTCGTCTGGCATTGCGTCAAATTGAAAAAGCCCAAGGTATCGAAGTCGTTGCTGTTAACGACTTGACTCCTGCCGATATGCTGCTACACCTCTTTAAATACGACAGTACTCAAGGCCGTTTTGAAGGCTCTGCTGAATTGAAAGATGATGCGATTGTTGTTAACGGCAAAGAAATCAAAGTATTTGCCAATCCTAATCCTGAAGAATTGCCTTGGGGCGAGCTGGGTGTGGACGTTGTTCTCGAATGTACCGGTTTCTTTACTAACAAAACCAAAGCAGAAGCCCATATCCGTGCCGGTGCGCGCAAAGTTGTGATTTCTGCCCCTGGCGGCAATGATGTGAAAACCGTTGTATACGGCGTAAACCAAGATATTTTGGATGGTAGCGAAACTGTTATTTCAGCCGCTTCTTGTACGACTAACTGTCTGGCCCCTATGGCTGCGGTATTGCAAAAAGAATTCGGTATTGTTGAAGGCCTGATGACCACTATCCACGCTTATACCGGCGACCAAAACACCCTTGATGCACCACACCGCAAAGGCGACTTCCGACGTGCCCGTGCCGCTGCATTGAATATCGTACCGAACAGTACCGGTGCCGCTAAAGCCATCGGCTTGGTTATCCCTGAATTGAACGGCAAACTTGATGGTTCTGCCCAACGCGTTCCTGTTGCTACCGGCTCTTTGACCGAACTGGTTTCTGTTCTCGAACGCCCTGTTACCAAAGAAGAAATCAATGCAGCCATGAAAGCTGCCGCCAACGATGCTTTAGGCTACACTGAAGATCAAATCGTTTCTTCCGACGTTATCGGTATTGAATACGGCTCACTCTTCGATGCGACTCAAACCCGCGTGATGACAGTTGGTGACAAACAATTGGTGAAAACCGTTGCTTGGTACGACAATGAAATGTCTTACACTTGCCAATTGGTTCGTACCTTGGAATTTTTTGCCAGCAAAATCTAAAGGATAACAGGCTGAATCAATCAGTCTGTGGATAATTAAAAGGCCGTCTGAACATTTCAGACGGCCTTTTGTTTGTAGATAGATTCAATTGGTAATTCAGATTGTGGATAGTTTAATCACTGTGGCACATTTGTTTTCTATCCTAAACTGTACTTCATAATCCGCAATATTCATCACATAAATACGTTCGGGAATATCTTGATAGGCAGGGCGAGGATCTTGGGCGATGCTTTGTTCAATGAGATGTTTTTCTTCTGTGGATAAATGTTCCGCAAGCGTACTTTCTGCCCAAACAACGTTCAATTCTTCAGGTTTGCCGCTGACAAAGCCTGATGATGCGTCAGGTTTGGATTCGACAAACGGGATGTAGGGTTTGATATCAACTACCGGAGTACCGTCCAATAGGTCTGCACCGCTGCAATAGATGCGGACAGGTTTGCCTGTTTCGATGTGTTCGAGTTTCAGTAGGGATAAACCGAGATGATTGGGGCGGTGCGGGCTGCGTGTGGCAAATACGCCCATTTTTTGTTTGCCTCCGAGTCGTGGCGGACGCACCATTTGCGCCCAACCTTCATCCAATACGCCGTGGAAAATAAAACTTATCCACGCATAGTCGAAATCTTCCAAGCCCCGAACGCTGTCTGCGGTAAATTCAGGAGTAAGTTCAATGCAAATTTCTGCCGCAGGAACCAAACCGGGTTGGCGGGCAATGCCGAATTTTTGTTTGTAGGGAGAATGAACGGTTGCAATAGGCGTAATCGAATAGGACATAATCTGAAGATAAATATTCTGTGCAAACTGTCATCATATCACAGATGTTTTCCCACATTTTGCGGTAGTAATTTGTTATAATACAAAGCATTTATTCCAAATGTCCGTACATTGGCAATAAATGAATAATTTAAATTATTTAAAATAAAATCAATAGGTTATATTAATCCATGATTGTTTCTATCGATGTAGATGCACAAAAAACGTTTACGCCTTTGTGTCCGAAAGAATTGCCTGTTGCCGAAGGTCATCTGATTGCGGATGAACTCAATGCCCAAGCTGCATTGGCGGATTTACGCGTGATGACGAAAGATGCGCATCATGTTGCGGCAAAATGGCTTGTGGATAATCCTGTTGATATGTTAAAACCGACGGGTTTACCCGATGCGGATTTGACTTGGGTGTCACATGCGATGGTTGGAACATATGGCTATGAATTGTTGGATGGCCTGCCTTCAGCCAAGGAATACGATTATTGTGTTTGGAAAGGCATTGATCCTGAGTTACATCCTTACGGCGCATGTTTTCACGATATTGAAGAAAAGCTCAGTACAGGTTTGATCGAATGGTTGCGCTGTCAAAATGCAGATACAGTTATTGTCGGCGGTTTGGCAACGGATTATTGTGTGAAAACAACGGTTTTACAGTTGCTTAAAGGCGGAGCTTGGAAAGTCATTGTCAATCAGGCGGCTTGCCGCGGTATTGCTCCGGAAACGGTTGAATCTGCATGGCAGGAAATGCATTCTGCCGGGGCTATTATTTTAGAAAACGCCGAAGAAATAAGAAAATACATTAATAATCAATAAATTATATTTTTAAATTCTGTTGTTTCACGTGAAACATTTTCCAAAATATGAAGATTTTACTTGTCCGCTTGTCCAGTATGGGCGATTTAATTCATACGTTGCCCGCAGTTGAAGATTTGGCGCGACAATGTCCTGAGGTAGAGCTCCATTGGCTGTGTGAGGCAGGGTTTGCAGATATTGCCCGCTTACATCCTTTTGTCAAAAAGGTTCATGTAATGAAATGGCGGCAGTGGCGCAAACACCTTTTTCAGGCTGAAACGTGGCGTGAAATAGGCCGTCTGAAAACGGATTTACAGGCTGAATCTTTTGATTTTGTTTTAGATAGTCAAGGACTGATTAAAAGCGCATGCTTTGCCAAAATGGCAAAATCCCCTATTTACGGTTTAGATAAACACAGCACGCGTGAAAGTTTGGCTGCCTTTGCATACAGTAAAACATTTGCCGTGCCGAAAGGCAAAAATGCGGTCTGGCGAAACCGTGAATTATTCGCCCAAGTATTTGGTTATACAATGCCTGAGACGCAGGTATTTGGTTTGTCGGTTCCTGAATTAGGCCGTCTGAAAAATTTGCAATCCCCCTATTACGTTGCTTTGCATGCAACCAGTCGAGACAGTAAATTATGGCCGGTAGAACACTGGCGTGCATTATTGAAAAAGTTGAATGAAGAACAACAATGCAATGTATATTTGCCGTGGGGAAATGAAACCGAAAAAATGCGTGCCGAACAGATTGCAAGCGATTTACCGTCTGCTTCGGTTTGCGACAAAATGAATTTATTACAGGCTGCATTTTTATTGAAAAACGCAGAGGGTATTATTGGCGTAGATACCGGACTACTGCATCTTGCCAATGCACTGGAAAAGCCTGTTGTAGGAATTTATACAGATACAGATCCGGCCAAGACCGGCGTTCAAGTTTCGGCTTATGCAAAAAATTTAGGCGGTATTGCTCAAATTCCCAATGTTGACGAGGTTTATAAAACCTTGATGGATTGTGTTGCAGCATACGGTAAATAATTGCTGGGGGTGGATTTATTTTCTGAGTAAATGCTTTAGAAATGATATAATTCCGCTCTATTTGCCAAGATTTATACAAATTTGGTTTTATCATGTTGGTGAAAACCGAATTGGATTTTATATAAAGAATGTATCAAAAGCAGTATGCTAGATTTGATGGACATTCTTTTTAGGAGAATTGAATGAAAGCACTGGTCGCAGTAAAGCGCGTAGTGGACTATAACGTCAAAGTTCGTGTGAAAGCCGATGGTTCCGATGTGGATATCGGTAATGTCAAAATGTCGATGAACCCGTTTGATGAAATCGCGGTAGAAGAAGCTGTCCGTTTGAAAGAAGCCGGAAAAGTAAGCGAGATTGTTGCTGTTTCTCTTGGCGAGAAAAAATGCGAAGAGACGTTGCGTACTGCTTTGGCGATGGGTGCCGACCGTGCGGTTCATGTTGAGACTGATGCGAAGTTGGAGCCTTTGGCCGTTGCAAAATTGCTGAAAGCTGTTGCGGATAAAGAAAATCCGCAAATTTTATTGCTGGGCAAACAGGCAATTGACGATGACGCCAACCAAGTTGCCCAAATGCTGGCTGCGTTGTTGAATGCGGCTCAAGGTACTTTTGCATCAAAAGTGCAAATTGAAGGCGAAGAAGCATTGGTAACCCGTGAAATTGACGGCGGCGAAGAGACTGTTGCATTGAAGCTGCCTGCGGTCATCAGTGCAGATTTGCGTTTGAACGAACCACGCTTTGTCAAACTTCCTAATATCATGGCGGCAAAGAAAAAACCTTTGGAAAAATTAAGTCCTGCCGATTTGGCTGTGGATATTTCTCCGCGTTTGAATACCGTGAAATTTGCCGAACCTAAAGCACGTCAAGCCGGTGTGAAAGTGGCTGATGTTGCCGAGTTGGTTGAAAAGCTGAAAAACGAAGCCAAAGTGATCTAAGGAGTATGAAATGAGCGTATTGATTATTGCGGAACATAATAACCAACATTTGAATCCTGCCACTTTGCATGCGGTAACGGCTGCCACCAAATTGGGTAATGTAGATTTATTGGTTGCCGGCAGTAATGCTGCTGCGGTGGTTGAAGAAGTGAAACAGGTTGCAGGCGTGGCGAAAGTTTTGGTAGCCGATGCGCCCTATTACGCTGAAGGTTTGGTAGAAGAATTAGCGCCTTTGGTTGTTAAACTGGCTGTGGATTACCGCTATGTGGCTGCGACTGCAACTGCGTTTGGTAAAAATCTTCTGCCCCGGGTTGCTGCCCTATTGGATGTGCCACAAGTTTCGGATTTAACTGAAGTTGTGGATAACTCGACATTTGTCCGTCCGATTTATGCCGGTAATGCATTTGAAACCGTTCAATCCAATTCTGAAAAACTGGTGCTGACTTTCCGTGCAACCGCATTTGATGCTGCCGGACAAGGCGGTAATGCAGAAGTGGTCAATGTTGAGGCAGCGCCTGCTCAAAACCTGAGCCGTTTCGTAAACCGTCAACTTTCCCAGTCTGACCGCCCTGAATTGACTCAGGCAAAAGTGATTGTTTCCGGTGGCCGTGCATTGGGCAGTGCTGAAAAATTCAATGAAGTGTTAACTCCATTGGCGGATGCTTTGGGTGCAGCGATTGGTGCATCCCGTGCGGCAGTGGATGCCGAGTATGCGCCAAACGATGCCCAAGTCGGACAAACCGGTAAAGTGGTTGCGCCGCAACTATACTTCGCTATCGGTATTTCTGGTGCTATCCAACACGTTGCCGGTATGCAGGACAGTAAAGTGATTGTTGCCATCAACAAAGATGCTGACGCTCCGATTTTCAATGTGGCAGATTACGGCTTGGTTGGTGATTTGTTTGAAGTTGTGCCTCAACTGACTGAAGCACTGAAAAACTAATGTTTCACGTGAAACGTTCAGACGGCCTTTTATAACAAAGGCCGTCTGAAAATATTTTGGCATGATTACGACCTATAAAACCATTACCACACTGACACAGGCTGAATTTAAAGATAAAGGCAGCCGCTTCATCGCGTACGCCTATCCGATTCGCACTTTGGCCGATGTGAAGAAGTATCTCGACCCATTAAAGGAAGAGCATCACAAGGCGCGACATTGGTGCTACGCCTATCGATTGGGTGTGGATGGAATGCAGTTTCGTGCAAACGATGATGGAGAACCGTCCGGAAGCGCAGGCCGCCCTATTCTGGGGCAGATTGATTCTGTCGGCGTAACGGATGTGTTGGTTGTAGTTGTGCGCTATTTTGGAGGTACGCTATTGGGTGTTCCCGGTCTGATTCATGCTTATAAGGAATCAACAGCTCAGGCATTGGCGATAGCTGAAATTGTTGAAAAGAATGTCGAAAAGACAGTTTGGTTGAAGTGTGAATATCCTGTTTTGAATGAGGCTATACGGATTGCCAAACAATATCAGGCCGATATTGTGGAACAGGATTTGCAGCTGGATTGTAAGTTAACAGTGAAAATAGCGTTGGCCGATTATGAAACCTGTATTGCTGCTTGGAAAAATACGCGCCAAATTGAAGTAGATACTGAACAGCCGTTTGAATAAAAGGTCGTCTGAACATATTTGAGAAATCAAAAGTTTCAGACGGCCTTTGATGTTTTAGCCTTGGTATCTGTCTAAAGCATTTACGCTTGAGCGCAGGTGTTCCCAAGCCAGTTGATGAAATTCCCCCAGTGCGTTCCATAGGGCATCTTCGCTCATAATGCTGTATTCGCCCTGTGTACGCAAATCAACATCTGCCCCTTCTTCAATGGCTTGATGGCATGCTTGGTATTCGTTGGTATAGAATTCATCCATGTCCTGCATAAGGCTTGCAGCATGTTTCCAGCGGGCGATATCTGCTTCTAGTTGCGGCAGTAATTCGCACCATTCGCGGTATTTGCTTTGAATTTCGTCAATACGTTTTTGCATGATTTGTCCTTTCGTTGTTTGAAATTAGAGTATGGTTGTCTTGGTGCAATATTATTCTTAATTTGAAACAGCTATGCAAGATGGAACAATATTCCATCGATTGAATTTTATTTACAACATCTATTCTTCAAGGAGATGGTATGAAATTGCTCGTTATTGGTAATGGTGGACGTGAACACGCACTGGCTTGGAAATTGGCGCAGTCGGCTAAAGTAGAAATTGTCTTTGTTGCACCCGGTAATGCCGGAACGGCAATTGAGCCTAAACTGCAGAATATAGCGTTGACGGCGCATCAAGATTTGATTGATTTTTGCCGTAATGAAAATATTGCCTTTACCGTAGTTGGCCCTGAAGCGCCTTTGGCTGCGGGTGTGGTGAATGACTTCCGTGCTGCCGGATTGAAGATTTTTGGCCCGACTCAATACGCGGCCCAGCTGGAGAGCTCAAAGGATTTTGCTAAAGCGTTTATGGCAAAATATAACATTCCAACCGCGCAATACCAAACCTTTGAAAATGCCGATGCAGCACATGATTACGTCAATCAAAAAGGTGCGCCAATTGTTATTAAGGCGGATGGTTTGGCTGCCGGTAAAGGCGTGATTGTCGCCATGACTTTGGATGAAGCCCATGCCGCTATTGACGATATGTTGTTGGGCAACAAAATGGGCAATGCAGGCGCGCGTGTCGTGATTGAAGATTTCCTGCAAGGCGAGGAAGCAAGCTTTATCGTTATGGTGGACGGCAATCATGTTTTGCCGATGGCAACCAGTCAAGACCATAAACGCCTGTTGGATGACGACAAAGGCCCTAATACCGGCGGTATGGGCGCATACAGCCCTGCTCCGGTGGTAACGCCTGATGTGTACGAGCGCGCGATGAATGAAATTATTTTGCCGACCGTGGCAGGTATGAAAGCAGAAGGTCATGAGTTTACCGGCTTTTTATACGCGGGCTTGATGATTGATAAAACCGGTGCGCCTTATACCATTGAATTCAACTGCCGTTTCGGCGACCCTGAAACCCAGCCGATTATGAGCCGTTTGGATAGCGATTTGGTGGACTTGGTTGAAGCGGCAATCGACGGCAAATTGGATAGTGTTGCTGCCAAATGGAATCCGCAAACTGCAGTAGGCGTGGTGTTGGCCGCACAAAATTATCCTGACTCCCCGAAAAAAGGCGATGTGATCTTCGGCTTGGATAAGTCCAATCAAATCGGTAAAGTTTTCCATGCCGGTACTGCAACGAATGAAAAAGGAGAAGTTGTAACCAACGGCGGCCGTGTATTGTGTGTAGTCGGTTTGGGCGATGATGTTGCCCAAGCTAAAAGCAAGGCTTATGAGGCATTGGAAACAATCCGTTTTGACGGTATGCAATACCGTAAAGACATTGCCGATAAAGCCATCAACCGTTAATAATGAATAGAAATAGGCCGTCTGAACACAGATTGTCCGACAATCTCAGTTTCAGACGGCCTTGGTATGATGATGATGTTTCCCAGAATTTTATCGGCTGCAGCCCAACGCAGGCTGCAGGCGCATCTTAAAAAAGGCGGTTTGGTCGCCTATCCTACCGAGTCTTGCTATGGCTTGGGCTGTGTCCCTACTTTGCCTAAAGCACTCAATCAACTGATTCATCTGAAAAAACGACCGCAACACAAAGGCATGATTGTCATTGGCCATAGCTTGGAACAGTTGCAACCTTTGCTGCAAAGGCTGTCTGAAAATATCCAAACCATGCTGCATGAAGCATGGCCTGCTCCGAAAACTTTTTTATTGCCGGCCGGAAAAAAAGTATTGCCTTCATTGCGGGGAAAAGGACGCAGTAAATTGGCTGTCAGGGTTCCTGCGCACGCAGGTGCAAGGCGTTTGTGTCAGGTTTTGGAAATGCCTTTAGTCTCTACTTCATGCAATCGTGCAGGCAAACGGGCATGTAAAACGGAAAGGGAAGTCAGAAGACAGTTTGGCAGGAAAGTCTGGGTTGTAGGCGGATTGATAGGTAAGCAGAAAACGCCCAGCCAGATTATTGACGGAGAAACAGGGGCAAGGCTGCGTTAAAGAAGGGCTGTATCATCAAAGGAAAGGTATTTATTTGGAGAAGCAAATTTTTTCCAAAAGATTGGAATACCTTTGTGAAAAGTATTTAGCGCAGAGCCAGTTTGATGCATAGCAGTCTGTAAATACAGATCGATTAAGCAGATAGTAAGTCAGTAAATAGAGTATAAAGCAGTATTTTGTGAAATGCTCTTGCAAAGAATGAAGTAAATTTTGAGCGTAAATGAATCGCTGTAATAAATTATTTTTGAATAAACAAATTTTGTGGATAAATTTGAAGATAAATTTCCATAAAAATATAAAAAGGCCGTCTGAAACTTGATATTCAAAGCATTCAGACGGCCTTTTAAATATTTAAACTGTGGATAACTTTGTGAATAAGTGTGGATTAAAGCTTATGTCCGCACACAGTTTCGTATTGTTTTTCAGTAATCGTGCCGCTCATGACGCTCATTGGACGGATGCTGGTCGGCGTATAGCTTTGGTTGGAAATCACCCGGCCGTGTTCATCCATCAGTTGCAGCGCTGCCAGACGATAGGTTTTGTTTGAGCAATGAATTTCCCAGCTGCCGATAGCCGTTTTATAGGCCGGGGTGTTAACGAAACGTTCCTCTTTCAGTTTGGAAACGGTTTTTTTATCGCGGAAAGTAACCAGTGCGCCATTTCTTTTAATGCTGCTTCTATCAATGGCTACTTTGATATTGCCTTCAGAGATGGTGCCGATGTTGGTCCAGCTGCCGCCGCCGCTCGATGTGGTGGTTGTTTCACAGGCACTCAATATCAAAGCCGCAAATACGGTGGCAGCTAGAGAAAAACGTTTGATATTCATAAAACCTCATTATTTACAGAAAGTCAGCCGATATTATCCGTGAAGATGGCATATATCGTAAATCAATTTTGCAAAGTTGAACCTCTGAAAAGAATTTTATGAAAAATACGCTGAAAAGGCCGTCTGAAACCTGTCTTTCAGACGGCCTTGCAGTGTAAAATCATGTATAATTGCAAACAATTTGGTTTTCATCCCATAGGAAGATCCGACATGATTAACCCTATCGCTGCACTTTCCCCATTAGATGGCCGCTACGCCAAATCCGTTGAAGCATTGCGTCCGATTTTCTCCGAATACGGCCTGATGCGTGCGCGTGTCAAAGTTGAATTAAACTGGCTCAAAGCCCTTGCCGCCGAGCCTAAAATTGTAGAAGTTCCTGCTTTCAGCGATTTTACGCTTGCCGAAATCGACAAAGTGATCGAAAACTTCTCGCTTGAAGATGCCGCTGCCGTCAAAGCCATTGAGGCGACCACCAATCACGACGTCAAAGCCATCGAATATTGGCTTAAAGAACGCTTCTCCGGCGTGCCTGAAGTGGCTGCTGCCAGCGAGTTCATCCACTTTGCCTGCACCAGTGAAGATATCAACAACCTGTCCCACGCTTTAATGCTGCAAGAAGCGCGTGAGGCTGTTTTGCTACCGAAACTGGCCGAAATTATTGAAAAACTGACCGGCATGGCGCATGAGTTGGCTGCCGTCCCGATGATGAGCCGCACGCATGGCCAGCCTGCTACACCAAGCACACTGGGTAAAGAAATCGCCAATGTCGTGTACCGCCTGCAACGTCAGTTTAAAAACCTGCAAGCGCAAGAGTTCCTCGGCAAAATCAATGGCGCAGTCGGCAACTACAATGCCCATATGGTCGCTTATCCCGATGTGGATTGGGAAACCCATTGCCGCAACTTTGTTGAAATCAGCCTCGGCCTGACCTTCAACCCCTACACCATACAAATCGAGCCGCACGACTATATGGCGGAATTCTTCCAAGCCATCAGCCGTGTCAACACGATTCTGATCGACTTCAACCGCGATGTTTGGGGCTATATTTCTTTGGGTTACTTCAAACAAAAAGTCAAAGCAGGCGAAGTCGGTTCTTCCACCATGCCGCACAAAGTCAATCCGATCGACTTTGAAAATTCCGAAGGCAACCTTGGTATGGCCAATGCCGTATTGGGCTTTTTGTCCGAAAAACTGCCGATTTCCCGTTGGCAGCGCGACCTGACCGACAGCACCGTATTGCGCAATATGGGCGTAGGCGTGGGCTATACCGTATTGGGCTTTGCCGCCCATCTGCGCGGTCTGAACAAGCTTGAACCGAATCCTACCGCCCTTGCTGCCGATTTGGACGCTACTTGGGAGCTGCTGGCTGAGCCGATTCAAACCGTAATGCGTCGTTACGGCGTAGCCAATCCTTACGAGAAACTGAAAGACCTGACACGCGGTAAAGACGGCATTACGCCTGAAGTGTTGAAACTCTTTATCGAGTCGTTGGAAATTCCGGCAGAAGCCAAAGCCAAATTGCTTGAGCTGACCCCTGCGTTGTATGTGGGCAAAGCCGAAGAGTTGGCAAAACGAATTTAAAAGGCTCTTGTAGGGCGCACTTTCTTAGTTATTGAGATTTTTTGATAGATAAGAACCAGCTTTCTACATCCGACAAATTAAAAAGGCCGTCTGAAATCTTTTTCAGACGGCCTTTTTCGATTCAATCCGTTATTTCACTTTGTCTTTCAATGCGCCGTAGCCGGCAGCGTCCATTTCTTCCAAAGGAATGAATTTCAAACTTGCGCCGTTGATGCAGTAGCGCAGGCCGCCTTTGTCTTTCGGGCCGTCGGGGAAGACGTGTCCCAAGTGCGAATCGGCGACATGGCTGCGCACTTCGGTGCGGCGCATGTTGTAGCTGAAATCGTCGTGTTCGGTAACGGCGGAGGCATTAATCGGGTGGGTGAAGCTCGGCCAGCCGCAGCCGGAATCGAATTTGTCGGCAGAGCTGAACAGGGGTTCGCCACTGACGATGTCCACATAAATGCCGGGTTTGAACAAGTGGTCGTATTCGTGGCTGAAGGCGTATTCGGTCGCGCTGTTTTGGGTAACTTGATATTGCTCTTCGGTCAGAAGGCGTTTGAGCTCGGCAGCGCTGGGTTTTTTATACGTTGCCGCGTCAAAGCCTTTGCCTTGCGGGGCGGCTTTGGTTTTGCCCGGCAGCGGTTCGTCGGCTTTGCGGATGTCGATGTGGCAGTAGCCGTTGGGGTTTTTAATCAGGTAATCCTGATGGTATTCCTCGGCGTCGTAGAAGTTTTTCAGCGGCTCGTTTTCGACGACGAGGGGCTGTTGGTATTTTTGCTGCTCGCGTTTGAGGGCGGCGGCGATGACGGCTTTTTCGGCAGGGTCGGTGTAGTACACGCCGCTGCGGTATTGCGTGCCGATGTCGTTGCCCTGTTTGTTGAGGCTGGTTGGATCAACGACGCGGAAGAAATATTGCAGGATATCGTCTAGGCTGAGTTTGTCGGCATCATAGGTGACTTTAACGGTCTCGGCATGGCCCGTATCGCGGTAGGACACGTCTTCGTAGCTTGGGTTTTCCGTTTTGCCGTTGGCGTAGCCGGATACGGCGTCAATCACGCCGTCTATGCGTTGGAAATAGGCTTCCAAGCCCCAAAAGCAGCCACCGGCGAGGTAGATGGTGCGCGTATTCATGATTGCTGAATCCTTTTTCTGTGTGTCGGGTTTGTAAAATGTGTTTTTCAGACGGCCTAAATCGGCATCGGGATCGCGGATTAACGCCAATGCCTGCGCTTCGTTGATGCTGCCTTTGACGATGCGCTGCACGTCGCCGTCTTTGCCGATTAATGCCCACGAAGGGTAAACACTGATATTCAGGCTTTGGGCGATGGTGCCGCCGTTGTCGGTAACGACGGGCAGCTTAGGATAATTCAAACCGGCATACCATTTTTGAAAGTCGCCGTCTTTTTTCTCGTGTAGAAAACCGGGCGAGGCAATGGTAATCAGGTTGGCAGAACCGAATTTTGCATCTTGCGCCCATTTTTCGGTCTGCCCCAGTTCGGACAAACACAAAGGACACCAACTTGCCCAAAATTTAATCAGGGTAGGTTTGTCTTTTTTCAGGAAAACACTGGCAGGGCGGTTGTCAGGGGTTTTTAATGAGGACAATGCCTGCGGTACGGTTGCGGCTTCGGTATCCATCATTTTGGATGAGCAGGCGCCAAGCGCAAGCAGGCAGCCGAACTTGGTGCAAAGTGAAAATAATGTGCGGGGATTCATCTCTATGTTTCCTTTATGGATGGTTTGTTTTGTTAGACGCTGGAAATGCCAAAACCTTACAACCTTGATTTTCAGACGACCTTGCCACGTAAAATACGCTACAATACTCCCTATTTCAAGTTTCTAAAATTAAAAGGAAAATTTAATGTTCAGCTTCTTCCGTCGCAAGAAAAAACAGGAAACTCCGGCTCCTGAGGAGGCTCAAGTTCAGGAAACCGCAGCAAAAGTAGAATCTGAAGTTGCTCAAGTAGTTGAAAATATTAAAGAAGATGCCGAATCTTTGGCAGAAAGCGTCAAAGGGCAGGTCGAATCAGTTGTCGAATCGGCTGTTGAAACTGTCAGCGAAACCGTTGAGCAGGTTCGGGAAGCTTTGACCGAAACGCCGTCTGAAACAGTCGAAAAAGTAGAAGAACACGTTGAAGTGGCAAAAGAAGCGGCCGTTGAAACCGTCAGCGAGGCTGTTGAACAGGATCAAGAAACCGTTGCCGAGATGCCGGCTGAAGCGGCTGAGGCTGCTGAAGAAGCAGCAGAACAGGCTGCGGCGGCAAAAGAAGCAGCCGTTGAAACCGTCAGCGAGACTGTTGAACAGGTAAAGGAAACCGTTGCTGAGATGCCGTCTGAAGTGGCCGAGGCTTTCGAGGAAGCAGCAGAACAGGCCGAAGCAGTCAAAGAAGAAGCTGTTGAAGCAGTTAGCGAAGCTGTCGAGCAAGTTCAAGAAGCCGTTGCGGAAACACCGGCTGAAGCCCCTGCTCCGGCAGAAGAACACAAGCTCAGTTGGGCTGCGCGTTTGAAACAAGGCTTGACCAAATCGCGCGACAAAATGGCAAAATCGTTGGCCGGCGTGTTTGGCGGCGGACAGATCGACGAGGATTTGTACGAAGAGCTGGAAACCGTGCTGATTACCAGTGATATGGGCATGGAAGCCACCGAATACTTGATGAAAGACGTGCGCGACCGCGTCAGCCTCAAAGGCCTCAAAGACGGCAACGAATTGCGCGGTGCGCTGAAAGATGCGTTGTATGACTTGATTAAGCCTCTGGAGAAACCTTTGGTCTTGCCGGAAACCAAGGAGCCTTTCGTGATTATGCTTGCCGGTATCAACGGCGCAGGTAAAACCACGTCTATCGGCAAACTGGCCAAATACTTCCAAGCCCAGGGAAAATCTGTGTTGCTGGCGGCAGGCGATACTTTTCGTGCCGCCGCGCGTGAGCAGCTTCAGGCTTGGGGCGAGCGCAACAATGTGACCGTGATTTCGCAAACCACAGGCGATTCCGCAGCCGTTTGCTTCGATGCCGTCCAAGCCGCCAAAGCGCGCGGCATCGACATCGTGCTGGCCGATACAGCAGGCCGTCTGCCGACCCAGCTTCATTTGATGGAAGAAATCAAAAAAGTGAAGCGCGTGTTGCAAAAAGCCATGCCTGATGCGCCACATGAAATCATCGTCGTGCTTGATGCCAACATCGGTCAAAACGCCGTCAACCAAGTCAAAGCCTTTGACGAAGCTCTGGGTCTGACCGGCCTTATCATAACCAAACTCGACGGTACGGCCAAAGGTGGTATCCTTGCCGCCCTTGCCTCCGACCGCCCTGTTCCTGTCCGCTACATCGGCGTAGGCGAAGGTATCGATGATTTGCGTCCGTTTAATGCCAAAGCGTTTGTGGATGCCCTATTGGATTAAACAGATAGGCTGAGGCTTTGTGAACGCAGTTTGCGGGGGATTTCTGAGCCGTATTTTGAAAGGCTTCGCATTCGGTTGATACCAGCCAAACAGGCTGTTAAAAAGGCCGTCTGAAACCTAAAATCAGGTTTCAGACGGCCTTTATTGATTTGCAGATTTAGTTTTTCCGTGCGGTAACAAACTCGGCCAGTTGGCGCAGGCGCAGGGCTTTGTCGCCGAATGGCTCGATCAGGGCAACGGCTTCTGCAATCAGCGTTTCTGCATAAGTACGCGCAGCGTGCAGGCCCATCAGTTTGACGTAGGTCGGTTTGTCGTTGTCCGAGTCTTTGCCGGCGGTTTTGCCCAAGGTGGCGGTATCGGCTTCGCAGTCCAATACATCGTCGATCACTTGGAAAGCCAGACCCAATTTGGCGGCGTAGTGGTCTAAGGTTTGGATTTGCGCCGGTGTTAAGTCTGGGCAGGAAAGTGCGCCTAAGGCCACGGCCGCGCGGATGAGTGCGCCGGTTTTGAGGCTGTGCATCTGTTCCAATTCAGCCTGATTCATGGCTTTGCCGACATTGGCAAGGTCGATGGCTTGTCCGCCCGCCATGCCGAGGCTGCCCGATGCTTGGGCCAGCGTGGACAACATGGCAAGCTGGCGTTCGGCAGGCAGGCCTGTCGGACGGCTCAGTACATCAAAGGCTTGGGTTTGCAGCGCATCGCCGACCAAAAGGGCGGTTGCTTCATCGTATTGCACATGGCAGGTCGGTTTGCCGCGGCGCAGGCTGTCGTTGTCCATCGCCGGCATATCGTCATGAACCAACGAATAGACGTGCACCATTTCGATGGCCGCCATCGCCTGCTCGACGGCATTTTGGTTTGCTTCGCCCAATTCGGACGCGGCAAGCACCAAGAGCGGGCGCAGCCGTTTGCCGCCGCCGAGGGTAACGTAACGCATGGCTTCGTGCAGCGTGTGCGGCACTTGGCTTTCAGACGGCAAGAAATGCGCCAGCAGCAATTCGGTTTGCGCTTGGGCTTTTTGCTGCCATGTTTTGAGTTCATTCGCCGGGTTCAAGGTTCAACTCCTTCAGTTCGCCGGCATCCAAGACTTGCAGTTTCTGCTCGACTTCCGCCAATTTGGTTTGGCAGTATCTGACCAATTCGTTGCCTTCCTGATAGGCGGCCAGAGCGTCTTCCAGCGGCATTTCGCTGCTTTGCATGGCCTGGGTCAGGGTTTCGAGGCGGGATAAAGCTTCTTCAAAGGATTGGGGGGCGTTTTTTTTCATGGTTTGAAATGATGGGCAGAAAAGGGGAATTGTAGCATTTTTAGATGATGAAGGCCGTCTGAACTGGGATGAAAACGAAATCAAAGATTTCTGTTTCTTTGTTCAGACGGCCTTTTTTCAAACGGAATAACGTTATCAGCCCGGTAAAACGGCTTTTTGATAGTTGAGCGCGATAAACTGCTTCTCGGCATCCAATTCAGTGATTTTGAACAATGCCTGCGATTTAGGCAGCGCGTCAAATGGAATACCGGTCGCGCGCGTGACCAGCGGCAGGCCTTCAATGCGGACGAGGTCCTCTTTGAGGATGGTGGCCGTCAGCTCGCTCGTGCCTTGCTGTTGCAGGTACACGAGGCTCCAGTAGGCTTCCATTTGGCGTTGGAAGTCGGCGTAGGCTGTATAGGCGGCATCAAAGTCGCGCAGCGCGGCGAAAAGCTCGGCATCGCTGTTTTGATACAGCGGCTCGGCAGTATCGTCTATCAGGCTGATCAGCTGCTTTTGGTTGATGTAGTCGGCGGCGCGGCGCAGCGGCGAGGTAAACCAGCCGTAATGCTGCACGCCCATGCCGATGTGCGGCTCGGATTTGGTGCTCATGCGCACTTTGCCTGCCGGTTGGACGCGGAAAAGGCCGGGCAGCTCGTTTTCGTCCAGCATTTGCGCCCAAGTGCTGTTGGCAAGAATCATCATCTCGCTGACCAGCGTATCAATGGGCGAACCGCGTTCGCGGCGGACGACGGATACGTTGCCTTCCTCATCCAATTCGATGCTGTAATCGTATTGCGGCGCACGGTCGGGCTCGTATTTGCCGCGCGCTTTTTGCAGGGCGATGGCGAATTGATAGAACCAAATCAGGTCTTGATGGTGGGCAAACATCATTTCGCCTGCTTTGTCCAAGCCGGTTTCGGCGTTGAAATGTGGCTCGATGGTTTGAATGCGCAGGTTTTCGGCGATGTTGACCGCTTCGATTTTGCAGGTCGGCGCGCCGACGTTGAACTCGCTGTCCACATCGAAATAAATGCTGATGGAAGGGCGGTATGCACCTGCATCAAGGCTGAACGCGGCAATCCAGTTTTCGGGCAACATGGTGATTTTTCCGCCGGGGAAATAAACCGTGCTCAAGCGGTCCATGATGTTTTTTTCCATTTTGTCGCCTTGTTTAATGGCAAGCGACGGTGCGGCGATGTGGATGCCGACGCGTTTCATGCCATTGCCCAAATCGGTCAGGCTTAAAGCGTCGTCCACTTCGGTGGTCGATTCGTCATCAATGGAAAAGGCGGTAACGTCAGCCTTAGGCAAGTCAGGCATTTCAGGAAGCGGAAGGTCGGGGAAGCCTGTTCCTTTAGGGAAGTATTTGATTTCAAACCCGTCTTGCAGGTATTGCGGAATGGACGTAATGCCGCCCGTTTTTTTCGCCAGTTCGTAGGCCGAGGTTTTCAATGCATCGGCGGCTTTGGTAAAGGCTTTGTAGGTCAGCGACTGCTTGTCGGGCGCGTGCAGGATGGTTTTCAGATCCGCTGCGATTTCAGACGGCATCTCGCCGCGTTTCAAGGCTTCCGCCCAAGCGTCGATTTGCGCGTCTTGTTGTTTTTTGCGTTCGATGGCGGCAAGCGCTTGTTTTAAGGTTTCTTCGGGCGCGGCTTTGAACACGCCTTTGGCTTTTTTGTAGAAATACATCGGCGCGGCGTACAGCGCAATCAAAGTCGCCGCCAGCTCGGTTTTGGTCGGCGCATGGCCGTAATATTCTTCGGCGATGGCTTCGGCGGTAAATTCCTCTTCGCCGCATACTTCCCACAATAAATCGGTGTCGATATCCGCCGCCTGTGCCTGCGCGTTTTCCAAAAATGCCGCCATATCGCCGTCAAACTCGGCAAAAACATTGTTTGCTTTCACTTTGGTGCGTTTGCCGTGTTGGGTATCGACTTGGTAGGTGGCGTCGTTTTTTTGGACGATGGAGGCAACTTTGAATTGGCCGGACTCTTCGTAAAAGATATTCATTTTTTAGGATTTTATGATTTGTAGGAAACGCGTGATTTTAGCAGATTTGCACAAGAAAGGCCGTCTGAAAAACATACTTTCAGACGGCCTGTTCAAACGGCGGATGATTAATACTGATATGCCGCCAGTTTGCGTTTGATTTCAGGCAGGGCGGCGCGTGCGGCCTGTTCGCCCAGTTGGATGGCGCGTTGTTTTTGGTCAAAGCCGCCAACCGAACCCAGCTCCAAAACCTGCGGTTTGATGACCACATTGGCTTGGCCCAATTCTTGGCGCAAGGCGGTTTGGCTCATCACGTTGAAGGTTTGGTCAAGATAGGAGAACATACCTTGGCTGACGTTTTTGGCCGGACGGGCGGAAATATCGACGGCAATGATGAAGTTTGCGCCCATTTTTTTCGCCGCGCTGACCGGTACGGGTTGTGACAGACCGCCGTCTACATATTTGCGGCTGCCGATAACGACAGGTTGGAATACGTTTGGAATCGACGCAGAAGCTCGGACAGCTTGTCCGGCATTGCCTACGTTGAACACCACCGGTTTGCCGCTTTCAAAATCGGTCGCAACGGCGGCAAATTTGATGGGGAACTGCTGCATCGGACGGTTGCCGACTTTGCGGTTGATGTAGTTTTGCAGTTTTTCGCCTTTGATGAAGCCGCTGGTGGACAAGGTCAAATCCACCAAATCGGTTTTACCCAAAATTTCCGCTTCCAATTCGAGGCGGTCGGGTGACATTCCCGAAGCGTACATACTGCCGACAATCGAGCCTGCGGATGTACCGGTAACGATTTTGACCGGAATATTGTTTTCTTTCAAAACCTTAATAATCCCGATATGGGCAAAGCCTTTGGATGCGCCGCCGCCCAAAGCCAGCGCAACCGTGGCTTTCGGTTTGGGTGCAGTATGCGAAACCGTATTTTGACCCTGCGTAGAAGGTTTGGATTGCGGCGCGTTGCCACTCGGACAGGCAGCCAATACCAAGACGGACGAAGCGGCTAAAAACGTTTTGAATGTGGAAAAAAGTTTGTTCATGTTCAGACAGTCTTTAATATGTCGAAAGGGTTATTTTACTCTGAAATTAAGTTGAAAGGCCGTCTGAAATCAGGTTTCAGACGGCCTTTTAAATCAAGCTCAAGCCAATTCGAGCTGTTTTTCCAAACTTTCGACCAGTTGGTCGTCCAAATTCAAAGCTTGGGACAAACGGCTCAGGAACACGATTTCCTTGCGCGACAAGTCCGCGCAGACCAATCGGGCCGCCAGATAAGTTTCAGCTGCCAAAGCCTCGTCGCTGCCAACCGAAGCGGCAATTTGCTCGATAGAGGCCGGTTGCTCATATTCCGCCTGCAACCATGCCGCCGTTTCCGCATCGCTGCCGCTTTCACGCTCAATGGC
Organism: Neisseria sp. HMSC073G10; assembly: GCF_001812605.1. Taxonomy (NCBI): domain Bacteria; kingdom Pseudomonadati; phylum Pseudomonadota; class Betaproteobacteria; order Neisseriales; family Neisseriaceae; genus Neisseria; species Neisseria sp. HMSC073G10. The sequence goes on from NZ_KV809528.1 coordinate 66,987, forward strand.
CGCGCGTTCCGCATCGTCAATCAGGCCGTCTGAAGCCGCCGCCGCAATCATCGTTTGCAAAATCACACGGCTGTGGTTTTCACCAATCAGACCGGCAGGTTGGAACGCACTTTGCGGCAATTCGTCCTGCTGGCGGTTTTGTTTCCAGTTTTGATAGCCTTTATAAGCCAGAAAACCCAAAGCGGCGACTGAGCCGGCCTTGACCAGCTTCTTCGCATTTTTCTTTTTCAACAGCATCGATGCCAAAGCACCCGTCAGCGCGCCGCCGCCGAAAGAATTGAGCGGGCTGTCCGCCACCGCTTTGCCGCCTTTTTGAGCCGCACCCAAAACCTGATTGAGCAACTGACTGAAATCCATAAAAAATCTCCTGAAAACAAATACATTGCAAATATAGGGCAGAAACACCAAAAAACCAAGCCAAAGAAAGTTAAAAGGTGCAAACAAGTTTTCAGACGGCCATAGCCGACTTTCGGTACAATCACACCATTCCAAACAATAAACCCCATCATGACCGATACCGCCCAAATCATTACCAGCTATGGCCGCCGCTATATTGTCCGCACCCCCGACGGCCAAACATATGACGCCACCACCCGCAAAAAACGCGTCGATTTCGCCTGCGGCGACCAAGTCCGCATCAGCCCCATCAACGGCGAACAAGTCGTGATTGAAGACTACCTCCCACGCGAAAGCCTGCTCTACCGCCAAGACGCGTGGAAAACCAAACTGATTGCCGCCAATGTTACCCAACTGCTCATCGTAACCGCCGCAAGCCCCTCACCCAGCGAAGCCCTGTTGCAACGCGCCCTCCTCGCAGCCGAAGCGGCCGGTATCGACGTCGTTATCGTCCTCAACAAAGCCGACCTCCCCGAAACCGCCCAATGGCGCGAGAAACTCAAATTCTACGAAACCCTCGGCTACTCCGTGGTCGAAACCAACGCATTGGAAAACGCCGACATCCTGCGTCCCATTTTAGAAGGGCACACCAACATCCTGCTCGGACAAAGCGGCATGGGCAAGTCCACCCTGACCAACGCCCTACTCGGCAACCAAGCCGCCCGAACCGGCGACATTTCCACCGCGCTCGACTCCGGCAAACACACCACCACCCACGCCCAACTATACGATTTAAACGTAGAAACCCGACTCATTGACTCCCCCGGCCTGCAAGAATTCGGCCTGCACCATCTCCAAGCCGCCGATTTATTGCAATACTTCCCCGACCTGCGCCACCTCATCGGACAGTGCCGTTTCCACAACTGCACCCACCGTGCCGAACCCGGCTGCGCCGTCAAAGCCGCTGCCGAATCAGGCGAAGCCAAACCCGAGCGTATCGAATTTCTGCAACGCGTTACCGATGAATTATTGAAATAAAGTTTTAACGGAAATAAGCGTTTGGATAAATAAAAAGGCCGTCTGAAAAATTCAGACGGCCTTTTGTTGAAGCATAACCAAATTTACCTTTCAACCGGTATCGCTACCTTAGCGGGAAAGAGAAGGTGCTTTTCGTGGCGGATTGATCATGAGAAGCACGGCTTCTTCAATTTGTTTGTCCTCCCGATCATGGAGCTCTACCGGAAACTTCAGACGCAACACTGTAACAATAGCGCCAACCGATAAGCCTGCATCATGAAGCAACTCAATTTCTTTAAGTACCGGTGCGGAAAGGTTTAACATGGTTTCTCCTTAAGATTTGATACTTAGCCCACTTTATCCCCGGGCTGTGCGCCTGCGTCAACGTCGAGGAGCTTCAGTTTGCCCTCTGCCGTGGCGGCGGAGAGGATCATGCCTTCGGATACGCCGAATTTTGCCATTTTGCGCGGGGCGAAGTTGGCGACGGCAATGACCATGCGGCCGTTCAATTCGGCAGGATTTGGGTAAGACGCGGCGATGCCGGAGAAGATGATGCGTTTTTCAAAACCGAAATCGAGGTCGAATTTCAAAAGTTTGGTGCTGCCTTCGACGGCTTTGCAGTTCAGTACTTTGGCGACGCGCATGTCGATTTTCATAAAGTCGTCAAAGCTCGCTTGTTCGGCGACTTTTTCGTATTTGCTCTCTTCGGCGGCAGGCGCGGCTGCGGCGGCGATGCTTTGTTTATTGGCTTCGATTAAATCGTCCACTTGTTTTTGCTCCACTCGTTGCATTAAATGTTCGTATTTGTTGATGGCGTGTTCGCCCAAGGTTTCGCGTGTATTTGCCCAAGTGATGGCTTCCAAATTCAGGAATTTGGCGGCGTTTTCGGCCACTTTCGGCAAGACGGGGGCGAGGTAGGCGGTCAACATGGTAAAGGCGTTGATGAGCTCGCTGCATACTTCGTGCAGGCGTGCGTCTTGGCCTTCTTGTTTCGCCAGTTCCCAAGGTTTGTTGGCATCAACGTATTCATTGACAATGTCTGCCAAGGCCATGATGTCGCGCAGGGTTTTGGCGTATTCGCGGCTTTCGTAGCATTCGGCAATGGCTTCGCTTTGTGCGGTCAGTTTTGCCAGCAATTCGCTGTCGGCAACGTCTTTCAGACGGCCTTCAAAGCGTTTGGCGATGAAACCTGACGCGCGGGCGGCGATGTTGACGTATTTTCCGACGAGGTCGCTGTTGACGCGGCTGATAAAGTCTTGCAGGTTCAAATCGATGTCTTCGATTTTGCTGTTGAGTTTGGCGGCGATGTAGTAGCGCATCCACTCGGGGTTCAGGCCTTGTTCCAGATAGGATTTGGCGGTGATGAAGGTGCCGCGCGATTTGGACATTTTTTGTCCGTCCACGGTCAAAAAGCCGTGTGCGTACACGCCGGTCGGGGCGCGGTGGCCGGAGAAATGCAGCATAGCAGGCCAGAACAGGGCGTGGAAATAGAGAATATCTTTGCCGATGAAGTGGTACATCTCGGTTTGGCTGTCGGCTTTGAAGTATTCGTCAAAATCGATGCCGATGCGGTCGCACAGGTTTTTAAACGACGCCATGTAGCCGACGGGCGCGTCCAGCCAGACGTAGAAGTATTTGCCCGGCGCATCGGGGATTTCAAAACCGAAATACGGCGCGTCGCGGGAAATGTCCCAGTCGGACAGGGTGGTTTCTTCGCCTTCGCCCAGCCATTCTTTCATTTTGTTGAGGGCTTCGGGTTGCAGATGAGGCTTGCCGTCGTGCGGATTGTTGCCGGAAGTCCATGCTTTGAGGAAGTCGGCGCATTCTCCCAGTTTGAAGAAGAAGTGTTCGGATTCGCGCAATTCGGGTTTGGCACCGGAAACGGCGGAATACGGGTTGATCAGTTCGGTCGGGGAATAGGTCGTACCGCAGACTTCGCAGTTGTCACCGTATTGGTCTTGGGCGTGGCATTTCGGGCATTCGCCTTTGACGAAGCGGTCGGGCAGGAACATTTGTTTTTCGGGGTCGAAAAGCTGCTCGATGACGCGGCTCTCAATCTTGCCGTTGGCTTTCAGCGCGCGGTAAATGTCTTGGGAAAACTGTTTGTTTTCAGGGGAATGGGTGCTGTAATAATTGTCGTAGCCGATGTTGAAACCGGTAAAGTCGGCGAGGTGCTCTTCGCGCACTTTGGCAATCATGTCTTCAGGCGCGATGCCTTGTTTTTGCGCAGCAAGCATCACGGGCGTGCCGTGGGTGTCGTCGGCGCAGCAGTAGTAGCATTCGTGGCCGCGCAGTTTTTGGAAGCGTACCCAAACGTCGGTTTGGATGTGTTCGACCATGTGGCCGAGGTGGATGCTGCCGTTGGCATACGGCAGCGCGGAAGTGACAAGGATTTTGCGTGTCATGGTTCGTGCTTTTAAAAACAATGGATAAAGATGTCGGGAATTATACCGCAAAACAATAGGCAAAGGCCGTCTGAAACCCGATTGCCGGTGTTTCAGACGGCCTTTTATTTATCGGCTGCGTATGGGATTAACCGCGTACGCGTTCGATTTTTGCGCCTACGCCGCCGAGTTTTTTCTCGATGTATTCATAGCCGCGGTCGAGGTGGTAGATGCGTTCGACGATGGTTTCGCCATCTGCGACCAAACCTGCCATGACGAGGCTGGCGGAGGCGCGCAGGTCGGTTGCCATCACGACGGCACCGGAGAGTTTTTCTACGCCTTTGATGTAGGCGGTGTTGCCTTCGGTGGTGATGTCTGCGCCCATGCGGTTGAGTTCGGGAACATGCATGAAGCGGTTTTCAAAAATGGTTTCTACCACGCGGCTGCTGCCTTCGGCAATGGCGTTCATGGCCATAAACTGCGCCTGCATGTCGGTTGGGAAGCCTGGGTGGACGACGGTGCGGATGTCCACGGCTTTGGGGCGTTGTTGCATGTCGATGGAAATCCAGTTGTCGCCTGCTTCGATGATAGCGCCGGCTTCGGTCAGTTTGTCCAATACGACTTCCATGGTTTTGGGGGCGGCATTGCGCAGGACGACTTTGCCGCCGGTCATGGCGACGGCGCAGAGGAAGGTACCGGCTTCGATACGGTCGGGAACGACGCTGTGTTCGCAGCCGTGCAGCTCTTTTACGCCTTCGATGGTCATGGTTGCTGTACCGATGCCGCTGATTTTTGCGCCCATTTTGACGAGGCATTCAGCCAAATCGACGACTTCGGGTTCGATGGCGCAGTTTTCGAGGATGGTGGTGCCTTCGGCAAGTGTGGCTGCCATCAGCAGATTTTCAGTACCGCCTACGGTCACGACATCCATGGTGACGCGCGTGCCTTTCAGACGGCCTTTGGCTTTGACGTAACCGTGTTCGATGGTGATTTCCGCACCCATGGTTTCGAGGCCTTTGAGGTGTTGGTCAACCGGGCGCGAACCGATGGCGCAGCCGCCGGGCAGGCTGACTTGGGCTTCGCCGAAGCGGGCAAGGGTCGGGCCCAAAACCAAGATGGATGCGCGCATGGTTTTTACCAGCTCGTAAGGTGCGCAGGTGTTGTTGACGGTGCCGCCGTTGATTTCAAATTCGGAGATGTTGTCGGTCAAAACGCGTGCGCCCATGCCTTGCAGCAGTTTTTGGGTGGTTTTGACGTCGGCGAGCATGGGTACGTTTTTCAAGCGTAAAGTGCCGGAAGTCAGCAGGCCGGCACACATCAGCGGCAGGGCGGCGTTTTTTGCGCCGGATACGATGATTTCGCCGTTGAGGGGGCCATTGGCAGAGATTTTGAGTTTGTCCACAGGATGTCTTTCGTTATTTGTCTGCACGGCTTATGCCGCACAAATGAAATGAGATGAATAATAAACCATCAATTATAAGGGATTATGCCCTTGCTGTTAGATTTGGCAGTATTAAATTTTCACAAGGTTTGTTTAAGTTGCGAAAGGATAAGATTTCAGGCCGTCTGAATGGTTCAGACGGCCTGTTTGCCAAGGCTTATTTTTTGGCTTTGAAGCCTAAGAGGTGTTGCGTGGTGGCCAGCCATGCGCCGAATACGCCCAGCGCGATGACGAAGCCGAATACCAGCGACACTTCGCTAAATGTGAAGAAACGCCAGCCGATGTTCAGGCCGTAGGGTTTGAAAATTGCGTCCACCAGCGGCCGTACTTCGGCCAAAAGCCAAGCCGACAAGCCCAAGCTGACGGCGGCGGAGAAAATACTCTGCCACATTGCCTGATAAAGGAAAGGACGGCGGATGAAGGAAGCGGGCGCCCCCAACAGCTTGGTGATTTCCAACTCTTCTTTGCGGCTGAGGATTTGCAGGCGGATGGTGTTGTGTGCCACCAAGACAAAGGCCATGCCCAAAGTCAGCGAGAGGAACCATAAAATCTTGCGGATAAATTCATTAATACGATAAAGGGTTTGTACCCATTCGGTATCCATGGTTGCCGATTCGACGCGCGGCAGTTTGGTAATGTCTTTATAGATGGCCTGCATCTGATCCGGAGAAGTGGCAGGGTCGGGCGTAACGATAAAGACATCGGGCAACGGGTTGCCATCGAGCATGGAAACGAGGTTTTGGTCGAGATTGGTCTGCAATTCTTCCAAACCTTCCTGCTTGCTGATAAAGCGGACTTTATCGATACGGCTGTCGCGTTGGAGCAGGTTTTTCACCGTATCGGCATCAGAACTTGCCGCATCGGTGTCCATATAAACCGTAATTTGCGGCGATTCGTTGAGTTTGCCCAATACGCTTTGTCCGCTTTGGATGCCCAAATACATAAACAGCGGCAAGGTCATGGCAACGGCAAGCATGAGCAGGGTCAGCAGCGTGCCGATGGGTTGGCGTAGAAGCTCTTTGAGCGCGGCGCGCGCTGATTCGACGTGTAGCGAGATGTAATGAATCATGCTCATGCGAGGCGTCCTTTCTGCAGGCGCAAGACGCGGTGGCCGTAATCTGCCATCAGCGTTTCATCGTGCGCCGCAACAATCACGGTCGTGCCTGCTTCATGGAAGGTTTTGAACAATTCCATAATATCCAGCGCATAGGCGCGGTCGAGGCTGGCGGACGGCTCGTCGGCAATCAGCAGGCTGGGTTGGTGAACCACTGCGCGCGCGATGCACAAGCGCTGTTGTTCGCCACCGGACAAAGTGATGGGCATATCGTTTTCGCGGCCTTTCAAGCCGACTTTCTCAATCGCAATACGCGCGCGCTCTTCCGCTTTGCGCGGCTGGTAGCCGCTAATCCGCAAAGGCAGGATAACGTTTTGCAAGACATTGCGGTCGTAGAGGATTTTGTGGTCTTGGAAGACAATGCCGATATGTTGGCGCATAAAGCCGATCTGATTGTCGCTCAAGGTGCCGAGGTCTTGATTATTGAACCAAACCTTGCCTTTGGTAGGCTTGGTAATGCCTGAAATCAGCTTCAAAATGGTGGATTTGCCCGAGCCCGAATGGCCGGCGATAAAAATCATCTCACCTTTGTTAATCTGGAAACTGACATTTTTCAGGGCTTCGAAACCGCCGGGATAGGTTTTGGAAACTTGTTCGAAACGGATCATGGGTTTTCCTGAAAATAGGGATTCAGACGGCCGGCGTCATCGATAGGGCAACATGCCGTCTGAAAAAATGGGGATATTCACAGATTATAAATATTTCGGCTGCTTTTTGATAGTGAAACCCCGGTTCTGCCGGCGGAGACACTGCCGGTTTGCAACACAAAGCAATATGGTTTGAAATAAAGGCCGTCTGAACGATTGGGTTTCAGACGGCCTCGGTATCAGCGTAGGTGAAGCACCTATCCGCTGTTTTATTTACATTTGGTTTTGGCCAAATTCACGGCGGCGGTCAGGCTTTTTTCGTTGACTTCGCCGGTGATGGTTTGTTTGTAGCCGCATTTCGGCGCTTCGACGACTGTGAAGGGCAGTACGCCGACGTTGTTGCCGTGGGCTTTCATGAAGTTGCGGCTGTTGGCGCCGGTGTAACGCCAAATCGGGTAGCTGACCGGCGTTTGTTTCAGGAACTTGCCGATGTTGTCGGTTGTATCCAGCGCGATGCCGACCATATCGACGCTGCCTTTTTTCTGCGCTTTGTACCATGCGGACATGGCGGGCATTTCTTTACGGCAGGGGCCGCACCAGGTTGCCCAAAGGTTGACCACGCGCACGGGGGCTTTGAGCGACTCCAGGCTTTGCGGTTTGTTGTCCTGCCAACCTGCCGTTTCGTCGGCGGCAAAGGCCGGCGCAGCGGTAAAAACGGTGGCGGACAAGAGAAGGGCGGTTAAGGCTTTCATGGTTGTATCCTTGAGGTTGCCAATCGAAATTGTGTTTATTGTAAAACGGTTTGGTGGGCATGCCTACCGATTCACATCAAGATATCAGGTAAAAAGTTTGAGTAAAAATCAGTTGCAGACGATAATAACCGCAATCATTGAATGATTTTGCAATAATACGGAGACTTTCATGCCGTCTGAATTCACACTTTATCACAACCCGCGTTGCAGCAAATCGCGTGCCGCGCTGGCTTTGCTCGAAGAAAAAGGCGTTGCCGCCGACGTAGTCAAATATCTGGATACCGCGCCCGATTTGGCGACTTTGCAGGATATGTTTGCCAAACTCGGCATCGAGTCGGTGCGCGGCATGATGCGCACGAAAGACGATTTGTACAAAGAATTGGGTTTGGACAATCCCGATTTGGACAATGCCGCCCTGCTTCAGGCAATCGCCGAACACCCTGCCCTGCTTGAGCGTCCCGTTTTGGTAACGCCTACGCGCGCAGCCATCGGCCGTCCGTTGGAAAACATTGCCGCCCTACTCGGCTGACGGGGTTGGATAAGGCCGTCTGAAGATGATTTCCCTGCTTAAAAGCCGCAATGGCTTGCGATACTACCTATTTCGCGGCCTTGCTTTGAGCGTTTTGTTGGTGTGCGGTATTTTTTTGAGTGGCACATGGCAGATTTACCGGACAGGTTTGCAAACCTTGCCGAAGGACGCTCATGCCGATGCGGCGGTAGTGTTGGGTGCGGCGGCGTGGGACAAACGCCCGTCGCCGGTGTTCCGTGAGCGCATCAACCACGCCATCACGCTCTACCAAAGCCATCGGGTCGGCAAAATCATTTTCACCGGCGGTACGCCCAAAAAAGGATTCATGACCGAAGCCGAAGTGGGGCGCCGATACGCGCTCAAGCAGGGCATACCGGCGCACAATATCCTGTTTGAAAACACGTCGCGCAACACTTACGAAAACCTGCGCAATATCGTCCCCATCATGCACGCCAACGGAGTCGGCAGCATTATCGTTGTCAGCGACCCGTATCATTTGGCGCGCGCCGAAGAAATGGCCGCCGATTTAGGCTTGTCAGACGCGCAGTTCTCCGCCACACCGACCACGCGCTTTGATGAGCGCAGCAAGAAAGCCAAGTTCCTGATGCAGGAGAGCTATTCTTTGTTTCTCTACCGTATCGGCAAATGGAGCGATGCGGTTTGGAATTGGATAGGTGGTTGAGCTGATGGGAATAAAAGGCCGTCTGAATCCTTTTAGGTTTCAGACGGCCTAAATGTATGCTTACTTATTGATATTGATTTGCAGCTACACTGCCAAAAAAGACTACAGCCAGTACCAGATAAATTGCCATTACGATGGCAAACAGAATCAAGGAAGCCTTGAAATAATTAGCTTTATTCGGATTGGTGTTTGAGCTGAATGCCCATACAAGCATCATAACTATATTGACCAGCGGAATCATCAAAATCAAGTTTGTTATCAACCATTCTTTGACGCTTACAATCGGAGCCTGTTGATGGCCGATTTGGTTTTGTTCAGTCATATCTTGTCCAATACATTAAATAAAAAGAATAATAATTATACATAATAAAGCCTTATTAGTATAGCATACATATTCAGACGGCCTGAGCCTATGATTTTTGCAGCCGCTATTTCAATCGGATGTAAAACGTACCGTCCGGCACGACGGGCAGGTATTTGCGGTAGAAGTCCAGATAGGTCTTGTTTGGGTCTATGTCGGCAAACTGCTGCGGATACAGGGTTTTGGCGATAAATTGCGCACTGGCCAAATCGGTGAGCGAGCGGGAGGCGGTGTGGTAGATGCCGTAAACGCGTTTGTTTTTGACGGCAGGAATGTCTGCCCAGCCTTTGCGTTTGACAAATCCGGCCAGGCGGCGTTGCGCATCGGCCTGGCTGATGCCTATGCCCATCGCCATAATGCCAGGCTTGTCTTTATGGCCGTTTTCCGTCCCCGAAATGACGATGACGTCGGGTTTGGCCGTCAGGAATTTTTCAGGGTTTATCGGTCCCCAGTTTTTAACGTAAGGCGCGGCGATATTGTTGCCGCCTGCTGTGTCGGCAATCGCGCCCCACATATCTTTGCCGAAGGTGTAGCTGTATTCGGACGGGCCTTTGTCGCCGAACTCGATATAGATTTTCGGTTTGGACTGCTTGGCGCGCGCGACGCGTTTTTGGATGTCGGCAATGCCTCGGGCGTATTCGGCGGCAATTTTTTGGGCGCGCGCCTGCGTACCGTTGAGTTCGCCGAAAATTTCCGCACTGCGCGTGTGCCGCGCGACGGTTTCGGCGTTGAAATCGACCACGACGACGGGTATGCCTGCCGCTTCAATGCGCGGCAGGTGGGTGGCGACGGCCTTATACTGCCAGTCGGCCAGAATCAATACGTCCGGCTTGAGCGCGAGCGTTTTCTCCAGTGAAAACGTGCCGGTGCTGATGTTGCCGATGTCCGCAATGTTTTGCAGCGTAGGCAGCTTCTGTTTGAACATCGCCCAGCTGCCGGGATTGAATTTCTCCCAAAACTCACGCGAAATTCCGATGACGTTTTTAAATTTGTCCGCGCCCGTTACCGCGATATAGTCGGGATAGTAAAACGCCAAAACCGCGCGTTTGACAGGGACATCGACTTTGACTTCGCGTCCCAATACGTCTTTGATAGTTTTGATTTCGGCTTGGGCAAAAAGGGGCAGGAGGGCGAGGGCGGCAAATAAAGCGCGTTTGTTCATGAGCGGATCCTTTAAAAAAAATAATTATCATTATATTTGATTTGTTTTCAGGAGAAAAGTTTCCAGACGGTCCTTCTGCGCCGATATTATTTTCAGACGGCCGTACATTGTTTAAACCTTGCCGAAAAAGTAAAATACCTGTTTTCAAAGACTTTGGAGCCATCATGACCGTCACAACCCGTTTCGCCCCCAGCCCAACCGGCTACCTGCACATCGGCGGCGTACGCACCGCCTTGTTTTCATGGGCGTTTGCCCGCCATCATAAAGGCGAGTTCCTATTGCGTATCGAAGACACCGACTTGGCGCGTTCCACCGCCGAATCCGTCAACATCATCCTCGACGGCATGAAATGGGTCGGTCTGAACTACGACAACGCCGACAACGTCGTGTACCAAACCCGCCGTTTCGACCGCTATAAAGAAGTCATCGCCGAACTTTTAGAAAAAGGCCATGCCTACTACTGCTATTGCAGCAAAGAAGAGCTGGAAGCCATGCGCGAGAAAGCCGAAAAAGAAGGCACGGCGACTTACGACCGCCGCTGGCGTCCCGAAGCAGGCAAAACCCTGCCCGAAATCCCTGCCGACGTACAACCCGTTGTCCGTTTCAAAACACCTTTGGACGGTGTGACCAAATGGACGGACTTGGTCAAAGGCGAAATTTCCATTCCCAACGAAGCGCTTGACGACCTGATTATCGCCCGCGCCGACGGCACACCGACTTACAACTTCTGCGTTGTCGTGGACGACTACGACATGGGCGTTACCCACGTTATCCGCGGTGATGACCATGTGAACAACACTCCTAAACAAATCAATATCTTAAAAGCCATCGGCGCAAATCTGCCCGAATACGGCCACCTGCCGATGATTCTTAACGAACAAGGCAAAAAAATCTCTAAACGCAGCGGCGATACCGTTGCCATTACCGACTTTGGCGCAATGGGTATCCTGCCCGAAGCCATGCTCAACTATCTGGCACGCTTGGGCTGGGCGCACGGCGACGATGAATTCTTCACAATGGAACAATTCATCGAATGGTTTGATTTGAAAGACGTTTCCCCGTCTCCAAGCCGTATGGACTTGAAGAAACTCTACTGGATTAACGGCGAACACATCAAAATCACCGCCAACGAAAAACTGGCCGAAATGGTGAAACCGCGCCTCGCCCTGCGCGACATCCATGAAACAAGCAAGCCTGCTTTGGAAGATGTGTTGGCATTGGTCAAAGACCGCGCCCAAGACCTGAACACCCTCGCTGACGAGTGCCTCTACTTCTACGTCAAACAAACCCCTGCCGAAGCAGACGTGCAGAAACACTGGGACGACGAAGCCGCCGCCCGTATGCTGCGCTTCGCCGAACGCCTCGAAGGTTTGGAAGACTGGACCGCCGAAGCCATCCATGACCTTTTCAAACCTTTCTGCGACGAAGAAGGCATTAAAATGGGCAAACTCGGTATGCCCCTGCGCCTCGCTGTCTGCGGTACGGCAAAAACCCCAAGCGTTGATGCCGTATTGGCATTAATCGGCAAAGAAGAAGTGTTGAAACGGATCCGTTCGTAAGGCATGAATGATAAAAGGCCGTCTGAAAACTAGGGATGCCAAGTTTTCAGACGGCCTTTTCTAACTAAAACCAGAAAATAATGGAATAAGGCAGAGAATATGAGAAAATAATAGCCGCCTGTCTGTTACAACAGTTGATTGCATTAACTTTTATCGGCAGCCTGAATGTCCGAATTGGATAAAATAAGCCGTCAAGAACAAAGACCAACAAGCGTATTATGTAAACTTGGCGGCTGGAAAACTGGCTCTGCGCTTTACTTTACAAATCAAACAACTTTAAAGGAAAACTCATGAAAAAAACCTTACTTGCCCTGATGATGTTATCCGCCGCCGCCGCGTATGCCGGTGAGGCGGAAGACCGTTTGCTGTCCGTCCAATCGGTTTACCGTGCCGCTTTGAATGAGCAAAACAGCAACGACAGCAAAATCATTTCCCTGCAAAGCGATTTGGAAAGCGCGCAGCGCCGTTTGCAGGCTGCGCAATCCGATATTGACCGTTTGAAAGGCGAAATTCAGACGGCCTTGGCTCAGAAAGAGCAGCAAAATGCCAAGCTGCAACAAGCCGGCCAGATGTTGGATGCGGCGTGGAATGCCGTTTACGGCGCAGGCGGCAGCAAGGCGAATCAATAATTTAGACATTGTATCATTTGCGTTTTACGCTTCTTTTATCATATTTATAAGGAAACCTCATGTCCCTACCTCCCTGCCCGAAATGCCACTCCGAATACACTTACGAAGACGGCACTCAATACGTTTGCCCTGAGTGTGCCCATGAGTGGAACGAGGCCGATGCTGCGGCTGCAAGCGATGATGCGTTGGAAGTCAAAGATGCCAACGGCGCGGTCTTGCAAGATGGCGATACGGTTGTCTTGATTAAAGATTTGAAAGTCAAAGGCAGCTCTATGGTCATCAAGCAAGGCACCAAAGTCAAAGGCATCCGCTTACAAGAGGGCGACCACAATATCGGTTGCAAAATCGATGGCAGCGCGATGAACTTGAAATCTGAGTTCGTCAAAAAAGCCTAAAGATTTTATTTTTGAAAGGCCGTCTGAAATCCGAAGATTAGGATTCAGACGGCCTTTATACATTTCATTCAAAATAAAACAAAAGTTATTTAAAATTAAATAAATTGAATAGAGTTGAATTTCAGGCCGTCTGAAAAAGCGGCGGTAAAATGTTCCGCACATACGCGGGTGTAAAACCGTTAAAATAACGCTTTCCCCTATTCTACGGAACCATTATGCCTCAGCCGACCGCCAAACAGATTTTGCACGAAGTATTCGGTTATCCCGAATTTCGTGGCAAGCAGGAGGCTATCGTTAATGCTTTGGCCGGCGGCGAGAGTTTGATGGTGCTGATGCCGACGGGCGGGGGCAAGTCTTTGTGTTACCAGATTCCGGCGCTGATGCGCGAAGGCGTGGCGGTTGTCGTATCGCCGCTGATTGCGCTGATGAACGACCAAGTGGCCAGCCTGCATGTGGCCGGGATTGAAGCGGCGGCAGTCAACAGCAGTACGTCGGCAGATGAGGCGCGCGAGATTGCCGACAAGCTTGCCCAAGGCCGTCTGAAACTGCTTTATGTCGCTCCGGAACGCTTGGTTACCGACCGTTTTTTGCGTTTTCTCGACCAACAAACCGTCAGTCTGTTTGCCATTGATGAGGCGCATTGTGTCAGCCAATGGGGACACGATTTCCGCCCCGAATATCAACAGCTCGGCATGCTTGCCGAACGCTATCCGAACGTCCCGCACATCGCCCTGACCGCTACCGCCGATGCGGCCACGCGCGCCGACATCAAGCATTATCTGCACTTGGACAATGCGCCCGAATTTATTTCCAGCTTTGACCGTCCGAATATTTATTATCAGGTTATCGAAAAAAATAATGGCAAAAAACAATTGCTGGATTTCATCCGCAAGCAGATGTATGGGCAAAGCGGCATTGTGTATTGCTTAAGCCGCAAAAAAGTCGAGGATGTGGCTCAGTTTTTGTGTGAAAACGGCTTGGAGGCGATTCCGTATCATGCCGGTTTGAGCATGGACGTGCGCGAGGAAAACCAACGCCGCTTTACGCATGAAGACAATATTATTGTGGTGGCGACCGTGGCGTTCGGCATGGGCATAGACAAACCCGACGTGCGCTTTGTCGCCCATCTCGATATGCCCCAGAGTGTCGAACATTTCTATCAGGAATCGGGGCGCGCCGGCCGGGACGGTCTGCCTGCCGTGAGCTGGCTGTGTTACGGCTTGAACGATTGGGTGTTGCTGCGCGAACGGATTGCCGAAGGCAACAGCGACGAGGTGCAAAAGCAAATCGAAATGCAAAAACTTGATGCCATGCTTTCCGTCTGTGAAACCGCTGCCTGCCGCCGCGTACTGCTGCTCAAACATTTCGGCGAAGAATCCGAACCCTGCGGCCATTGCGACAACTGCCTGCATCCGCCCGTACGGTTTGACGGCACGGTGTTGGTGCAAAAATTACTCAGCTGCGTGTACCGCGCCGGACAACGCTTTGCCGCCGGTTACATCACCAACCTTTTGCGCGGTAAAAGCGACGATTGGATACAGCGCAATGGCCATGACAAGTTATCCACATTCGGAATTGGCAACGAACAGACCGACAAGGAATGGCGCAGCGTCATCCGCCAGTGCATCAGCCTGGGCTATCTCACCGTCAATGTCGAGCAACATCAAGCCCTGCAGCTGACAGAAGCGGCAAAAAAAGTCCTCAAGGGCGAAACCGAAGTCATGCTGCGTCCCCTGCGCCGCGAAAAAACGGCCACCCAAAAACCGAAAGACGATTGGTTGCGTACCGAGCGCGAAGAGCGTTTGTGGCAGGCATTGCGCCAATGGCGACAACAACGCGCCCGGGCAGAGGAAGTGCCGGCCTATGTGGTTTGCGGCGACAAAACCCTGCGCGATATTGTCGAAAAAATGCCCCGAAGTTTGGAAGATTTACATCAAATCTACGGCTTGGGTGAGGCGAAAATCAATAAATTCGGTTTGGAGATACTCGACGTTTGCGAAACGGCTGAAGCCGGTACGGTTTCCACAGACGGCGCACAAGTTATCCACAGCTTGGGCGAGCGCGAACAGGCCTTAAAACAGGCTTTGGAAACTTGGCGCGAGCAGCAGGCAAGTGCCGATCAAGTAACGCTGGGGACGGTATTCTCCAACGAAAGCATGGACGATTTGTTGACCAATACGCCTGCCGAACCCATCGACCTTTTAGGCGTGTATAAACTCGGCGAAAAACGTATCGAACAATACGGCGAGGGCATTTTAAACATCTGCCGCCCGTTTTCAGACGGCCTGAGCGAAGAGGATAAACGCAAACGCCGCTTGATGCGCCGTCTGCTTCAGTGGAACATCGATACTGCCCGCCATGAGGGCCTCGAAGCCTATCAGATATGCAGCAAAGTCACCCTGCGCGCCATTGCCGCCCGACGGCCGCAGGATTTGGCGGAACTGGCGGAAATCCACGGCATGAATGAGGAGAAAATCAACAAATACGGCGCGGAAATTGTCGAATTGTGCAAACAAGCGGATTAATTGACCGCGATTATCATCAAAGGCCGTCTGAAACCCAATCAAGCATCGTATTTCAGACGGCATTTTTGAAATTTTAATCTTTATAAAACAATAAATAAGAAAATATTTGTATTGAATGTGTCAGTTTTTTGAGGCTGTCACGTCTAAACAGGCATGAAAGATGGGATGGTGCCGATAGATTTTTCGTCCCATCCCATTCAACACACATCGATTAGGAAAATAAATGATCACCTCATCCAATCCCTCTTGGCAGGCCGCTTTCGGTTTGTTGACGCTCAGGCTTTTTGCCGCGTATGAATTTCTTGAGTCCGGTTTGGAAAAATGGAACGGGGAAAACTGGTTTGCAGAAATAAACAGTCAATTTCCCTTTCCGTTCAATTTGTTGTCGGATACGGTCAACTGGAATTTGGCCATGTGGGCGGAACTGGTTTTGCCTGCGCTGCTCATCGTCGGCTTGGCAACGCGGCTGTCCGCGTTGGGATTGATGGTCGTAACGGCTGTCGCATGGTCTGCGGTACATGCCGGCTTAGGGTACAATGTGTGCGACAACGGTTATAAAATGGCACTGATTTATTTGGTGGTTTTATTTCCTGTCCTGTTGCAGGGCGCAGGCCGTCTGTCTTTGGATGCCCTGCTGAAGAAACGCTGTTGCCGTATCAAGCATTTTCTTTAATGATTCACGGTCGCGGGCCGACTTTAAATGCCCGATATTATCCCTTGATTTATTTAAACTCGTATTTTAAAAAGGAAGTTAAAATGAAAAAAAATGTAGCTGCTGCTTTGGCCGGTGCACTGTCCCTGTCTCTGGCTGCCGGCGTTGTTGCCGCTGATAAACCGTTAAGCAGCAAAGCAGGTGTTCAAAAATCTGCTCAAGGCTCTTGCGGTGCAGTTAAAGCCGGTGAAGGTTCATGCGGTGCAAGCGCTGTTTCTAAAGTAAGCGAAGGCAAATGTGGCGAAGGCAAATGCGGTTCAACCGTGGAAAAAACTCACGCCAAAAAAGGCAAAGCATCTAAAGCCAAAGCTGCCAAAGTAGTAGAAGGCAAATGCGGCGAAGGTAAATGCGGTTCTAAATAATCCTGCAACATACCTTTAACAAAGTCGCATTTTATAAACAAAAATGCGACTTTGTCGTTCATACGGCATCATAACAGGACATCACCATGATTCAACACGCAGGCTTGGGCTACCGCCGCGACTTGGCGGAAGACTTCCTCTCGCTTTCAGACGACAGCCCGATACGCTTTATCGAAGCCGCCCCCGAAAACTGGCTGAAAATGGGCGGCAGGGCGCGCAAACAGTTTGACCGCGTGGCAGAGCGGCTGCCGCTGGCGTTGCACGGATTATCCATGTCGCTGGGCGGACAGGCCCCGCTGGATACTGCCTTGATAGACGGAATCAAAGAAATGATGCGCCGCTACGATTGCACGTTTTTCTCCGACCATTTGAGCTACTGCCATGATGGCGGTCATCTCTACGACCTGTTGCCGCTGCCCTTCACTGAAGAGATGGTGCGGCATACCGCGCGGCGTATCCGCGAAGTGCAAGACCGGTTGGGCTGCCGTATTGCCGTGGAAAACACCTCCTACTATCTGCATTCTCCGCTTGCCGAGATGAACGAGGTTGAGTTCCTCAACGCCGTTGCCCGTGAAGCCGACTGTGGTATTCATTTGGATGTGAACAATATTTATGTCAACGCCGTCAACCACGGACTGTTGTCGCCTGAAGCCTTTTTAAAAAATGTGGACGCAGAGCGCGTGTGCTATATCCACATTGCCGGACATGACGTGGAAACGCCGGAATTGTTGATTGATACGCATGGCGCGGCGGTTTTGCCGACCGTTTGGGATTTGCTCGAACTCGCCTATGCCAAACTGCCGACGATTCCGCCCACCCTGTTGGAACGCGATTTCAATTTCCCGCCTTTTGCCGAACTCGAAGCCGAAGTCGCCAAAATCGCCGACTATCAAACGCGTGCCGGAAAGGAATACCGCCGTGCAGCCTGAAACTTCCGCCCAATACCAACACCGCTTTGCTCAAGCCATACGTGAAGGCGAAGTCGCCGACGGCTTGCCGCAAGAGCGCCTGAACGTCTATATCCGCCTGATACGCAACAATATTCACAGCTTTATCGACCGCTGTTATACCGAAACGCTGCAATACTTTGACAGCGAAGAATGGGGCCGTCTGAAAGAAGGTTTCGTCCGCGACGCACGTGCCCAAACGCCCTATTTTCAAGAAATCCCCGGCGAGTTCCTCCGATATTGCCAAAGCCTGCCGCTTTCAGACGACCTCTTGGCATTGATGGACTTTGAACACACCCAGCTGCTCGCCGAAACCGCTCAAACCGACAGCCAAACAACCCATGCCGATTCAGACGATTTGGCCTACACCCTTTCTCCCGCTGCCTTTGTGCGCCGTTATCAGTATGACGTGACGGACGAATTGCAGGAGGCGGAAACTGCTGTTTTGGTGTGGCGCGATAAGGAAGATGACGTGATGTACCAAACGCTCGACGATTTCGATGCCTTATTGCTGGAAACGCTGGCAGAAACGCCCACTTCCCTAAACGGCCTGCAAACCATGCTGGCAGAGTTCATGCCGTCTGAAAACGCTTGGCAGGACGCATTAAGGCAAAAATGGACGGAATGGTTGGAACAGGGCATTTTGGTTGCAGCATAAATCAAGGCCGTCTGAAACGGGCGCAGTCGGTTTCGGTAAAACAAAAATACTACTGAAATCGTTTATAGATTCAATCGCATGCTCTTTCCGTATCAGCGTAAAATCAGAAGCATATTGATCATTCCTTTCATACTGATACATTATGGCCCTACCCGAACTGACCGATGCCGAGCTTGCCGAATCCCGTAAACTGCTGCTGCGCTTTGCCCATATCCAGCTGCCCGACCGCCCCGATTTGGCGGAAGACCTCGTACAGGAAACCATGCTTTCCGCTTACCGCGCGGCCGAGGGTTTCAAAGGTGGCGCCCAAGTGAGCAGCTGGCTGTTTGCAATCTTAAAAAACAAAATTACCGACTGCCTGCGCCAAATCGGGCGGCAACGCCAAGTTTTCGTCACGCGCGACGAAGAAGCTTTGGATGAAGCCTTTGAAGGACATTTTGCCGCCGACGGGCATTGGACGGACGAAGGACAGCCTCTGGGTTGGGACTCGCCCGAAGCCAGTTTGAACAATAAAGAGTTCTATCAAGTTTTGCAGACCTGCCTCTACCAGCTGCCGGAAAACACCGCCCGCGTGTTTACCATGAAAGAAATTCTCGGCTTTTCAAGCGATGAAATCCGCGAACAATGCGACATCAGCCATGCCAACTACCACACCATCATGCACCGTGCGCGCGAAACCTTGCGCCAGTGCCTGCAAATCAAATGGTTCTCCCATGCCTGACAGGAAAATGCCATGAAAAAATGCCGCAAAATAACCGATCTGATTTCCAAACAGCAAGACCAAGTGCATCTCAGTCTTTTTAACCGCATTGCCCTTGCCGTCCACCTGTCGCTCTGCCCCCGTTGCCGCGAATATAAGAAACAGCTCGAATTAATCAGCCATGCCATGCACAAGATGTTTCGATGATTCAAAAAAAGGCCGTCTGAAACCTAATCCTGTCAGTTTCAGACGGCCTTTTTGTATCTGCTTTGTTTATTGCTAACCTTGAATAAGCCATGGTTTGCCACTCACTTTTTTAGCAGTATTTGTTTTCAAACTTGCGCCGTTTGCCTTTGTTTTTTGAGGCATGGCTGAAGATTCTAATACGGTAGAACAAGATAAAGGCCGTCTGAAAGATGAATTTCAGACGGCCTTTTTCACGGCTTTTAGTGTTGTTCTTCCGGCTCGGGTTCGTCTTTGCCGAACCAGTTGTCAAAGCGGATGGTGTATTTCAACTCGCCGCCGGAGGAGCGCGTGCCGATGCGGGCAACGGCTTGGATAGCGCGGGTCAGTTGGTACACGAGCTTGACGGATTGTTCGGCGCTGGAGATACCGTATTCGTAACCTGCGTAGAGGTTGTTGGTGAGCTGTTTGCCGACGGTCAGGACTTGTTCGGCAGGGTTGAGCTCGCCGGTTTGGGCATTGCGGCTGCGTTTGCTGGTAAAGCCCAAATCATCGACAAGGCCGATGCGGTCGTTGATTTGGCCGGCAAGCAGTGCGCTGGCGGCCGCAGAGAGCGTGGCATTGTCGCCGTCGCTGCCGCTGCTGGCACGGTTGAGGATGAGCCAGGAAAGCTTGTCTTTTTCACTCATGGCTTCTTTGGCAACCAAGGTTACGCGCGGATTGTTGAGGCTGCCGAGGACTTCGACGCCAGCGCCGACCGGGGAGAGGCGGCGTTCGGCACGGATGTTGAGGTTTGGATTGGTCAGCGGGCCGACAAAGGAAACAGATCCTTTGGTGATGTCGAGGTCTTGGCCGTAGGCTTTGTAGCGGCCTTTGACAACGCGCACGGTACCGACGCCTTGGACGGCTTCGCCCGGACGGGACGTGATGGCCAGTTTGCCGCCGATGGTAACGTCTGCGCCGTAGCCGACAAAACGGACATTGTCGTTAATGTTCAAGACAAGGTTCATATTAATCGGCGTGGTGGCCGTTGCTTCTTTTTTGGTTTCACCCAGTACGACCACATCGTCGTCGAGACTCGGCATGGAGGATTTTTGCGAACCGAACATGCCGTAGTCGGTATTGAGCGTGCCGTTGAGCGATACGCCTTTTTCCGGATTGTAGAGGACTTTGGCCGCGCCGGAGAGCTGCAGTCGGCGGTTTGGACGCGAGAGGGTGCGGTATTTGTCGAAGACGATGTCCACGTCGACATCGGGGTTGGCGTTGGCAAGGTTGACCGCACCTTTGAGCTCAATCGTGCCGCCACGGTGGAATTTGAGGCTGTCGATCACCCATTTTTGACCTTGCAGGCGCGAACGCAATACGCCGTTATCGAGAATCAGGCCTTGGGTTTGATGGCGGTAATAGAGGTTGTCGCCGTTAATCAGGCCGCTCAGTTGCGGATCGTTCAGACGGCCTGCCAAGTTGACGGCGGCGTTCAGACGGCCTTTGAGGGTTTGGCCGACGGGCAGGAAGTTGCGGAAGACTTCGAGGTTGGCAACGTTCAGGTTGAGTTTGCCGCTCAGAGGGGCGGTATCAAAGCTGGTGCCTTGACCGATGTTGACGGTACCGTCGGCTCGGCCGTAATTGGTTTGGAGGTCGAGGTTGCTGTTGACGGTAGGAGAACCGAGTCGGCCGCCGATGGTGGCGGTCGCGTTCAGACGGCCTGCAATGCCTTGGGCTGTCGCCGGCATAAAGGATTTGAGCGAGCCCAAATCGGGAACGCTGATATTGACTTTGCCGCTGACAGGGGCGTTGTTGATGTTGTTGCCGAACTGCTGGGCGATGCCGAGCGTGCCGTCAACTTTGCCGAAGCGGGTGTTGCCTTCCAGCGTGCTGTCGATGCGGCCGTTTTGGAAACGGGTACGCAGGGCGAGTGCGGAAAGCCCCAAAGGCTGTTTGTTTTTCGGGTCTTTGCTCGGCAGGATGATGTCGCCGCTTTGACGGTTGATGTTGAGAAAGCCGCGCGCGTTTTGACTGTACGCCAAATCCCAGTCGCCGCCCAAGACGAGGTTGTGTTCGATGGGCGGGGTGTAGAAGTTGTGCAATTCGGTAATGTGCAGATTTTGCGCGTTGCCTTTACTGGTAATGCCGGCTTTCTTGTCCCAAACGAAATTTTGCAGGTTGAGGCTGCCGCCCATGGCCGCCCAGCGCGCGCTGCTGAGGGAAACACGTTCGCTGCCGGCTTCGAGGTTGAGGCGGTTTTGCAGTTTGAGGTTGAACGCGCCGTTGATGTCGAGCGTGTCAACCGTGCCTTTCCATTGGGTTTGGTCTTTGTTGAGGCCGCCGGTGGCGTCGAGGTCGAGCTTATAGCGTTTGTTGTCCACCGCCATGCTGCTGTTGCCGCGGATGTGGTGGTGAGAACCTGTGCCGCTGATGAGCAGGTTGACGTTGTCAATCATGGCCGCGCCGCCGGATACGGCGATGTGCTCGCCTTTGATGTCGGCATTCAGCGGACGGTTGGTATCTGGCGAACCTTTAAGCTTAAAGTCGAGGGTACGGATGTTGACGGTATCGGCGACTTTGAAGTTGCGCGCTTCGCCGTTCAAATCGGCTTCAAGGGTTTTGAGGCCGTCTGAAAAGCTGCCGGAGATGTAGCCGCGCGCGTTGAGCAGGCCGCCCAAGCCGAAGCCGAAACGCGACAAATCGGGGGCGGTAATATTGAGGTTGAGGCGGTCGCCTTTTTTGCCGAAGCTGCCGTTGGTTTTGACGATGTTGCTGCCGAGGGTCAGGTCGGTCAGGGCGCGAGAGAGGTGTTTGTTTTCATAGGCGACGTCGGCTTTGCCGCTGAGCGGAACGCCGTTGAGCGTACTCGGTGCAAACTGCATTTTGCCGGCGAATTTTTCTTGCGCCAGTATGCCGGTTAAGTTGATGTTGCCGTTGACGCTGCCTTGCGGAAGCTGCGGATCGATGCGCGCAGGGTTGAAGGCTTTGCTGACAATGTCCAGTTGCAGTTTGCGGTCTTTGAAGAGTTCGAGCGAGCCTTTGGCATTGAGTTCGCCGCCGTTTTGCGGAACCAGGCGGACTTTGTCGAGCCTGAGCGTGCGCTGGCCGAGCTGTTTGTCGGTTTGGAAAAACAGCATGCCGTCTGTACGCGCAAATCCGCTGTCGAGATTCCAGTTGACGACAGGGGAGGAGGTTTCGCCTTTGACGTCGATACTGCCGTTCAGACGGCCTGCGATGTTTTGACGGACAAAGTCGTCTGCGCCGGTATTGTTGATGCCCAGTGCGAGTTTGAGCTGGTCTTGGGCGGTATCGATTGAACCGGATACGTCGATGCTGCCGTCTTTGAGCAGGCCGACGCCGATGTCTTCGATTTTGACCGTTCCTTTGTCGTCGACAATGAATTCGCCGAGGATGCGTTTGACGGGGATATGGTTTTCATCGGCAAAACCGGCTTGGTCGTTTTCCAAGTCTATCGAGCCTTCCAGCGCAACGCCGTCTGTAAAGGACGGAATGGTGGTGGCATCGAAATTCAGGCGCGCTTTGGGCAGGGTGGGCAGGAAGGCCTGCGGATTGATGTTGGAACCTTTAATCAGGATTTCGCCGACGGTTTCATTGAGGCTGTCGGCGAATGGGTGAATGGTGGATTTGGCCGACAAATGAACGTTGTCGCTATCGAGCAGCAGGTCGGTGGATACGTCTTGCAGGCTGCCCCACAGGCGCACCGTACCATGTAGGGTTTCGCCCTCAAGCTGGCCTTTGGTATAGATGGCGGTATTGAGGACGTAGGGTTTGTTCAAACCGACCACCACCGCGCCTGTCGAGCTGCTCCAAGGCGTGTCGGCGGTTTTGATGTGGAGGCGGTGTTCTTTTTTGTCGTAATGATAGGCCGCGTGCAGATGGTCGAGATAGACGGTCTGCTTGTCAAAACGCTTGCCCACGCTGATTTTGCCGGTTTCCAAACGGTCGAGATAGGCGGTAACGGGCAGGTCTATGCTGTCGGGTAGGCCTTTTGAAGGCTCTTCTTCTTTGGGCGGCGTGCGTTTGGTCACGATGGCGATGTCGCCGGCCACGACTTCGGTAATGTGCAAGGACGGACGGGTCAGCTCGGACGGTTTCCAATCAAAGCGGAAGCTGCTGATTTTGACATCCGCACCTTCTGTTTCAATCAACCATTTGTCGCCTTCAAAACCTTCAATCAGCGTACCCTTCAGCGTATCCGAAGAGATTTTGACGCCGAACCATGACGGGATCTTGTACAAACCGAAACGCAAACCCGATTCCGTACCGACCAGCCAGCCGATTGCGCCGGCGGAAACGGTCAATACGCCCAAGGCGGACAGGACAAAGCCGCGCAACAGGCGTTTTTTGCGCTTTGGCGGGGCGGGCTGTTGTTCAGACGGCGTGGAAGTGTTTGCAGTATCGGTCATGATATTTTTCTGTTTGTCTGTTGTTCAGACGGCCTGAAATGGCTGAGGCCGTCTGAAAGAATGGATGGTGTATGTTTGTTAAAACCTTGTGCCCAAGCTGATGTGCCAGCGGATTTTTTTGTCGTGGTGGCCGTAGGCAATGTCGAAGGAGAACGGCGCAACCGGGCTGAACCAGCGCACACCCAAGCCGGTACCGTGTTTTAAGGTCAAGTGTTTGAAGTTGCTTGCCGCATCGCCGACATCGTGGAAGATGGCGCCGGAGAAGCTTTTGGTGACCGGAAATTGATATTCGAAGCTGCCGACCACCAAGGCGCGTTGCGGCAGGACGGAGCCGTTGGGGCCGGCCAAGCCGATGCTGTCGAGTTCGTAACCGCGTACGGAAGTCGCGCCGCCGGTACGGAACATCAGGCTGGACGGTACTTCTTCGCCTTCGCGGGCATAAACGTAGCCTGCCTGTCCGCGTACGATGAATGTACCGAGTTTTTTGTTTTCAGGCGTGAAGAAATAGCCTGCGCGTGCCGTGGCGCGTGCCATTTGGGTGGAGGAAAGGAATTTGCCCAAAGTTGCCCCGATTTTGCCGTCGAGGTAGTAGCCGTTTTGAGGGTGTAGCTCGGTTTCGATGCTTTGCCGTTTCCATGAGGCGGTCAGCATGGTGGCATGGCTTCGACCCAAATCGTAGCTGGTGTCGGGGACTTTGCGGTCTTCGGTAATGAATTCGAGGCCGAAGCGGGCATCGATATTGTTGCGGTCGCGGACATACCAAATACCGCTGGTCAGGGCGCGTTTTTCAAGGTTTTGCGTGGTTGAGCGGTTGTAGGAAACGTTGCTGGTCCAGTAGTTGCCGCGGTTGTTGCGCGGTTGGCTGATACCGGTGGCCAGCGTGGTCTCGTATTTGTCCATGTCCCAAACGATGGAACCGATGTAACCTTTGTTAAAGAGGTTGTAATAGTCGTAGGCGATGCGGCCGCCGATTCCGTATTCGGAGTCGTAGCGGATACCGGTTTCCAGCTTGTGGCGCTTGACTTCGGTCACGTTGATTTTGACGGGAACGCGGTCGCCTTGCAGTTGATCGAAATCGGCCTGTACGGACGCGCCGGAATAGTGGCCGTTTTGTTCAAGCGCCTGTTGCAGGTCGAGGATTTTGTCCAAGTCGTAAGGCGAACCGGGTTGGAAGCGCGCCATGCCGGAAACCACGCTCTCAGGGTAGCGGCGTGTGCCGGTGATTTGGAAATCGCCAAAGTAAATGGGGCGGTTGCTCTCTACGATGACGTTCAAATCAGCTTTTTGGGTATTGGGATTGATGGTGGCTTGGGTGGTGGTGAGTTTCGCCAAAGGATATTTTTTGCGTGTTACCGCGCTGAGTACGGAGGTTTTACTTGCACTCCAGCCGTCTTGGTCGAAGTTTTCGCCAACGGGCTGCTGCCAGTTTTCCATCGCATTTTGGTAGTACTCGGCCAAGTTGTCGTCATTCAATACGTCGCCGAGGATGGCCACGCTGACGTTGTCGACTTTGGTGCGCGGGCCGGGGGTAACGTTGACGGTGTAGCTCTCGCCGTGGTCTTGAATATTGACGTTGCTGTTGAAGTAGCCTTTGGTCCGGAGCATCGTTTTGACGTTGTCGGGTGCCTCTTCGGCGAGGAAGCCGACCTGCTCTTTGTCCAGCTCTTCGTCCTGCTGCTGGGTAATCAGCGGCAGATATTCTTCAAGCATTTCTTTGATTTCGCTGTCTTGGGTGTCGATTTTGACGGGAAATTTGGGCTTGAGTTTGCCTGTTTGGTCGTCTTTGGGTTGCTTGGGCATTTCGGATTCGGGAACAGCCTCGTAGTCTTCCGCTTTGGGAACGGAAGTATCTACTGCCAACGCGTGTCCGTAGGCGAGCGCCAATGATGCAAATAAAACAGGGTAGGTCAGTTTGGTCATGATGTGTGTTCGACAGCGACAATTCTTCAGTTTGGGGATTTTAACATTATTTCTGCAAGGTTTCAGGCTATGGTTATAAACGGAAATTTAGCGCGATAATGTTGCAAAATGTGACGTAAGGGCGGATTTTGGTTTGTTTCTATCTGATTGTAATATTTATGTTTTGTGTTTTGACTGATGAAGTTACCTTTATATTCGGCTCTATGGCGCAGATTTCAGGCCGTCTGAAATCAAGATTATAGAGGGATAAGGCAACGGTATGGGTATGCTTGAAAGTAGGATTTGAGCGGGTTTGATTGTATTTTTGGCATAAAGTGCCAACTGTGTCATAAATGCTAAACTTTAATGCTGTTTTTGTGAGGTGTGCATGAAAACCTCGCCGACAAATGATTTTTTATTTTAGAATGTAAGACTTTTTTAACATATCTTTAAATTGAAGGAACGGATATGGCAAGTGGCAATCCGCTTTTAAACGCGATCAACAGCGTCAGCCTGGTGGTGCAAATCGCCATCGGCTTGGTTTTAGGTATTCTTGTGGGCGCAGTTGCGCCGCAAGTCGCTATCAGCGCAGGACTGCTGGGCAGCCTGTTTGTCGGTGCGCTTAAGGCTATTGCACCGATTTTGGTATTTGTTTTGGTGACTGCCGCCATTGCGCAACACCAAAAAGGCAATCAGGCCCACATAAAACCGATTTTGATTTTGTATATTTTCGGTACGTTCGCAGCGGCTGTGGTGGCGGTTGTCGCCAGCATGGCATTCCCGACTACGCTGATTCTGCGTGCGGCCGGCGATGTGTCCGTTGCGCCGCCTTCCGGCATTGTCGAAGTGTTGAAAACGCTGCTGATGAATTTGGTGGCCAACCCGATTAACGCGCTGGCCAATGCCAACTATATCGGCATTTTGGCTTGGGCTTTGGTATTGGGCGCGGCTTTGCGCCATCACGGTTCGGATACGACCCGCCAAGTGGCGGCCGACTTGGCCGATACCGTTTCGACGGTTGTGAAGTGGATTATCCGTTTTGCGCCGTTGGGTATTTTCGGCTTGGTGTCCTCTACCATTGCGGAAACCGGTTTTGAAGCGCTAGCCGGTTATATGCAGCTGTTGGCCGTATTGCTTGGCTGTATGCTGTTTATCGCTTTGGTGGTCAATCCGATTATTGTGTGGACGCAAATCCGCAGCAATCCTTTCCCACTGGTGTTTACCTGCCTGCGCGAAAGCGGCGTGTATGCCTTCTTTACCCGTTCTTCCGCCGCCAACATCCCTGTGAACATGGCATTGGCGAAAAAACTGGGTCTGCACGAAGACACTTATTCTATCTCCATTCCATTGGGTGCAACCATCAATATGGCCGGTGCGGCAATCACCATTACCGTTTTGGCGATGGCTGCGGCGCACACGCAAGGCATTACGGTTGACTTTGCCACTGCCCTGCTGCTGAGCCTGGTGGCCACCGTCAGCGCGTGCGGTGCATCCGGTGTGGCCGGTGGTTCGTTGTTGCTGATTCCTTTGGCGTGCAGCCTGTTCGGTATCGACAACGATGTGGCCATGCAGGTGGTTGCTGTCGGCTTCATTATCGGTGTGATTCAAGACTCTGCAGAAACTGCGTTGAACTCTTCCACCGACGTTTTGTTTACTGCCGCTGCCGATTTGGGCCGTCAACGTAAAGAGTGATTTTTAAGGGCAACCTAAATCCAGCAAAGGCCGTCTGAAAAGTTTCAGACGGCCTTTGTTTTATGCCAAGCAAAGGGATTTTTAGATGGTCAAGCCGATAGATTGGTTTGGTCGGCCTGACGGTATCCGCTGTCATCAGTCGGATTTTTCCCGTAAAATACAGTCTTGAATGTATTTGAACACTTCTTTTCAGACGGCCTGACCGTCTTATCACATTTGTAAAAACAATGATTAAAAAAATATTCTCATGGTTCGAGTCCCGCATCGACCCTTATCCAGAAGCCGCGCCGAAAACGCCAGAAAAAGGGTTGTGGCGGTTTATTTGGAGCAACATTGAAGGCGTGCGCAAATGGATTGCCGTGTTGGCCGTATTTACGGTCGGTGTCGGCATCATGGAAGCCTTGATGTTCCAATTTATGGGCAAGGTGGTCGACTGGCTCGGCGCGTATACACCGCAAACGCTTTTTGTTGAAAAAGGCCATGCTTTAATCGGCATGATGGCCATGGTGGCATTTTTTGCCGTTTGGACCTTTTTCGCGTCCAGTGTGCGCCTGCAAACCCTGCAAGGCGTGTTCCCCATGCGCCTGCGCTGGAATTTCCACCGCCTGATGCTGGGTCAAAGCCTGGGCTTTTATCAGGACGAATTTGCAGGACGCGTGTCCGCCAAAGTGATGCAAACCGCGCTGGCGCTGCGCGATGTCGTGATGACCGTCGCCGATATGGTTGTGTATGTGCTGGTGTACTTCATCACTTCCGGCGTGATTCTGTCCTCATTCGATGCCTGGCTTATCGTGCCGTTTATCTGCTGGATGATTGGATTCGCGATGATTATGCGCTTCCTGATTCCCAAACTCGGCAAAACCGCTGCACGTCAAGCCGATGCGCGCTCGCTGATGACCGGCCGCATTACCGACGCCTATTCCAATATCGCCACCGTCAAACTCTTCTCCCACGGCGCACGCGAGGCCGCTTATGCCAAGCAGTCGATGGAAGAGTTTATGGTAACCGTCCATGCCCAAATGCGTTTGGCAACGCTGCTGCACACCTGCAGCTTTATCGTCAACAGCTCGCTGACCGTCGGCACGACCGCCTTGGGTATTTGGCTTTGGTATCACGGCCAAGTCGGCGTAGGCGCGGTAGCTACGGCCACGGCCATGGCATTGCGTGTGAACGGTTTGTCGCAATACATCATGTGGGAGTCTGCCCGATTGTTTGAAAACATCGGTACCGTCAACGACGGCATGGCCACCCTGTCCAAACCCCACACCATCCTCGACAAACCGCAAGCCCTGCCGCTGAAAGTCACCCGAGGCGAAATCAAGTTTGATCACGTCGATTTCTCCTACGAAGCAGGTAAACCGCTCCTCAACGGCTTTAATCTGAACATCAAACCCGGCGAAAAAGTCGGCTTGATCGGCCGCAGCGGTGCAGGCAAATCCACCATCGTCAACCTGCTCCTGCGCTTTTACGAACCGCAAAGCGGCACGATTTCGATCGACGGCCAAAGCGTGGACAGCGTTACCCAAGAAAGCCTGCGCGCCCAAATCGGCTTGGTGACGCAAGATACTTCGCTGCTGCACCGCTCCGTCCGTGACAACATTATCTACGGCCGTCCCGATGCGACCGAAGCCGAGATGATTTCTGCCGCCGAACGTGCCGAGGCCGCCGGTTTTATTCCTAACTTGAGCGATGCCAAAGGCCGACGCGGCTATGATGCGCACGTTGGCGAACGCGGCGTGAAACTTTCCGGCGGCCAGCGCCAACGCATCGCCATCGCCCGCGTTATGCTCAAAGACGCGCCGATTCTGTTGCTTGACGAAGCCACCAGCGCGCTCGACTCCGAAGTCGAAGCCGCCATCCAAGAAAGCCTCGACAAAATGATGGAAGGCAAAACCGTGATTGCCATCGCCCACCGCCTCTCCACCATTGCCGCGATGGACCGCCTCATCGTCTTGGACAAAGGCCGCATCATCGAAGAAGGCAGCCACACCGAGTTGCTCGCGAAACAAGGTCTGTACGCCAAACTTTGGGCGCACCAAAGCGGCGGCTTCTTGAGTGAGCATGTCGAGTGGGAAAACAATTAAACGCTTTGAAAGAAGATAAAAGGCCGTCTGAAAACATTTTCAGACGGCCTT
>NZ_KV809528.1:96259-195977 GCF_001812605.1 Neisseria sp. HMSC073G10
AAAGGCCGTCTGAAAACATTTTCAGACGGCCTTTATTAATGAAGCAAAGGGTAGGTGGGATAACCGCCCTTTTTTAGTTGAAACCTTAGTTTTTTACAGCCCCAGCGACCAAGCATTTTGGTGTTCGGACAAGTCTTCCAAGCGGTTTTCGTAATGGGCGAAGATTTCTTCGATGATTTCGTCTTCGTCGTCGATGACGCGGATCAAGTTCAAATCCTCTTCCAAAATCAGGTTTCTGCCCAGCAACTGCTCGCGTATCCAGTCCAACAGCCCTGCCCAAAATGCTTTGCCCACTAAGATAATCGGGCGGTCGGGCGTTTTGCCGGTTTGTACCAAAGTCAGGCTTTCAAACAATTCGTCCAACGTGCCGAAACCGCCGGGCATGACGACATACGCCACGGCGTGTTTGACGAACATGACTTTGCGCGGGAAGAAGTGTTGGAATTTAATCGACAAATCTTGATACGGATTGGCTTTTTGCTCGTGCGGCAACACGATATTCAGCCCCACCGCCGGGCTTGCGCCTGCAAATGCGCCTTTGTTGGCCGCTTCCATAATGCCCGGCCCGCCGCCGGAAATGACGGAAAATCCGGCATCCGACAGTTTGCGTGCCAAGCGTAATGTGAACTCGTAGTCGGGATGGTTTTCGGGTGTGCGCGCGCTGCCGTAAATGCTGACGGCTGGCTGAATGGCGCGCAATTCTTCGCCGGCTTCGACAAATTCGGAAATAATCTTCAATACATGATACGACTCGCGCGCCTGAATATCGCGGCGTGTTTCGTCGGGCAGCATGGGTTTGGGCAGTTTTTTGAGCAGGCTCACGGCTTTTCCTTCGTGTTTTTATGTGCAGTATTGTAACCCGAAAGGGACGGGCCGTCTGAAAGTTGGGTTTCGGCGGCAAGTGTGCCTGCCACATTTTCAAAAGCCCGTTACAATATCTGCTTTTATTTTTACTGCTTTGCCATGCTCGATATTATCCACCGCGACAGCCGCACCATCGCCGTCAACAAACCTGCCGGAATGCTGGTGCACCGAAGCTGGTTAGACAAACACGAAACCCGTTTTGCCGTGCAGACCCTGCGCGACCAAATCGGGCAGCACGTCTATCCCGTCCACCGCCTCGACCGCCCGACTTCCGGCGTCTTGCTGTTTGCCCTCGATACGGAAGCTGCACGGTTATTGACGCAGCAATTTGAAAATAAAACCATCGAAAAAACTTATTGGGCGATTGTTCGCGGTCATCTGCCTTCAGACGGCCTGATTGATTACGCCCTCAAATATATGCCCGACAAAATCGCTGAAGCGCAGACCGAAGCGACTTTGCAGGAAGCGCAAACCGCCTATCGTTGTCTGGCACAAACCGAGTTGCCGTTCCAATCCGCACTGCGTTATCCGACCTCGCGTTATTCGTGGGCCGAACTCACGCCGCACACCGGCCGCAAACACCAACTCCGCCGCCATATGAAACACATTTTCCACCCCATCGTCGGCGACACCAACTACGGCGATTTGCGCCAAAACCATGCCGTTGCCGAACATATCGGCACGCAACGCCTGATGTTGCACGCGCGAAGCCTCAGTTTTCAAAGCATAGAAGACGGCAGCCGGATGACTGTACAAGCGCCGACAGACAACGACTGGCGGCTTTGGATGGAAAAATTCAAAATCGAGGCCGTCTGAAAAGCCAAACTGCACATTTTCAGACGGCCCGGTCATGGAAAAAAACAGGCAAATCCCTTACAATACGCCCCTAAAATTTTGAAAGAACACAAGAATCATGGAAGCCGAAGTAATCAACCAGCTTAACAACACCCTAAACGACTTGGAGAAGCGCAGCGAAGACATCCGCGTCTACATGGACTACCAAGGCAAAAAAGACCGCCTTGAAGAAGTCGTCGGCCTCTCCGAAGACCCGGAACTCTGGAACGACCCCAAACGCGCCCAAGAAATCGGCAAAGAGCGCAAAATCCTCGAAGGCATCGTGGTGACGCTCGACAACATCGCCACAGGTATCGAAGACAACCGCATGCTGATTGAAATGGCTGTCGAAGAAAACGACGAAGAAGGTTTCGCCGCCGTACAGGAAGATGTGGCCGGTTTGGAAAAACAAATGGCCGACCTCGAATTCAAACGAATGTTCAACCAGCCTGCCGACCCGAACAACTGCTTTATCGACATTACCGCAGGCGCGGGCGGTACCGAAGCCGAAGACTGGGCGGGCATGTTGTTCCGTATGTACAGCCGCTACGCCGAGCGCAAAGGCTTCAAAATCGAAATCCTTGAAGAAGACGACGGCGAAATCGCAGGTATCAACCGCGCCACCATCCGCGTGGAAGGCGAATACGCCTACGGCCTGCTGCGCACGGAAACCGGCGTTCACCGCTTGGTGCGCTACTCGCCGTTTGACTCGAACAACAAACGCCACACGTCTTTTTCATCCGTGTTTGTTTACCCCGAAATCGACGATTCCATCGAAATCGAAATCAACCCTGCCGATTTGCGCATCGACACTTACCGCGCATCGGGTGCCGGCGGTCAGCACATTAACAAAACCGACTCCGCCGTGCGTATTACTCACGAGCCGACAGGGATTGTGGTGCAATGTCAAAACGACCGTTCTCAACACGCCAACAAAGCCGCCGCGATGGAAATGTTGAAATCCAAACTGTACGAATTGGAAATGCGCAAACGCAACGAAGAGAAGCAGGCTTTGGAAGAAGGCAAATCCGATGTGGGTTGGGGCAGCCAAATCCGCTCATACGTTTTGGATTCCTCACGCATTAAAGACCTGCGTACAGGCTACGAAGTCGGCAACACCAAAGCCGTATTGGACGGCGACTTGGACGGCTTCATCGAAGCCAGCCTGAAACAAGGTGTGTAAACCGTAAGAGATAAACAGGCCGTCTGAAAGATTTCAGACGGCCTGTTTGTTGTTGAATATGGCAGTAACTATATCCACTGCGATGATTTATATTTCCAGCGGAAAAGGTTTTATCTATTTGAATAAGATAAAGTCTTATCAGCCTAAATGAAATACTGAACGCAGTAAATATATCCGTTTTTGGCCGCATGAAAAATACAATATAGAAAATCTAAAAATTAATGGGTTTTTAAATATGTAGGGCATGACGGAGATGGCCGCGATATGCTTGTTATGTAGCTATTGAGTTCTTTTTTAAATGCGAATATTAATCTTTTTGTAAAAATATGCTTTTTAATGTTTTGCAAATGCAAAGATTGACGGTAATATATGGTTTCCATAAAAATGATTGGTAGGTATAACAGGCCGTCTGAAGCCTGAGCCTGTCTAATATATAGGAGAACTCATAATGTCCGGTCAAAAGCCGTCTTCTGCCGAGAAAACCTTCTTCGGCCATCCTTTGCAATTATCCACCCTATTCCATATTGAGCTGTGGGAACGTTTTTCCTTCTACGGTATGCAGGGCATCCTGCTGATTTATCTGTATTACACCGCGAATCAAGGCGGTTTGGGTATGGATAAGGCTTTGGCCGGCGGTATTGTTGGCGCATACGGCGGCAGCGTTTACCTGTCCACCATTCTCGGCGCATGGTTAGCCGACCGCATTTGGGGCGCGGAGCGTACCCTGTTTATCGCCGGCATTGTCGTAATGATCGGCCATATTTTATTGGCGATTGTGCCGGGCTTGATGGGATTGCTGTTGGGCTTGGTGTTTATCGCGCTGGGCAGCGGCGGCGTGAAATCGTCTGCCGGTTCGATGGTCGGTTCTTTGTATGAACGGGACGACCTGCGAGAATTGCGTGATGCCGGTTTCTCCATTTTCTATATTTCCATCAATATTGGCGGTTTCTTAGGCCCTTTGTTGACCGGTATTTTGCAAGACAGAATGGGTTTCCATTACGGTTTCGGCGCAGCGGCCGTCGGTATGGCATTTGGCCTGCTGTGGTATTCGCGCGGCCGTAAAAACCTGCCGCATACGCCGGCTCCGAATCCGTTGCGTCCTGAAAAGATACAGACTGCAATAGCTGTCGGCGTGTTGCTGGTTTTGGTGTTGAGCAGCGTGATTGCTTCCGGCGCGCTCAATCTTGAGAACTTTTCACGCTGGCTTTTGGGCGTGGTCATTATCACCGTTATCGCTTATTTTGCACGTTTGCTGGGCAGCAGCCAAGTTGAGGCAGCCAATAAACGTTACATCATGGCCTATATT
Source organism: Neisseria sp. HMSC073G10 (assembly GCF_001812605.1). Classification (NCBI taxonomy): domain Bacteria; kingdom Pseudomonadati; phylum Pseudomonadota; class Betaproteobacteria; order Neisseriales; family Neisseriaceae; genus Neisseria; species Neisseria sp. HMSC073G10. The sequence continues at coordinate 100,447 of NZ_KV809528.1, forward strand.
CCGCTGTTTTTGACTATTTGTATGTTCTGGGCGGTTTGGTTTCAGGTGTACACCGTTGCAACGGTTTATTTTGACGAAACGGTTGACCGTACTTTCTTCGGCTTTACCGTGCCTGTTTCATGGAAAGATTCGATACAGGCCATGTGGGTGGTTCTCTTTTCCGGCGTGATGGCCACGGTGTGGACGAAAATGGGCAAACGCCAACCTAAAACACCGTTGAAGTTTGCACTGGCCATGTTGGTAACCGGCGCCTCTTATTTGTGTTTCATTCCGTATATTTCATCCGAGACCCCGATGCCGATTATCGTGTTTATGCTGATGTTGCTGGCAATTACGATAGGCGAGTTGATGCTGTCGCCGATTTCGCTGTCGTTTTCCACCAAAATCGCACCGAGCATGTTTAAAACACAAATGGTTGCGTTGAATTTCTTAGCATTGTCCATTGGCTTTACCTTGGGCGGAGTGTTGTTTAAAGACTACTACAATGCTCAGTCGCCATTGGATTTCTACTGGATGCTGGCCACCATCGGCGCAGTAACCTGCGGTATCCTGCTGGTACTCACCCCAGTATTGAACCGCATGCTCAAAGGTGTCGATTGATTTTTCTATTTAAAATAATGTGATGTACACAGGCCGTCTGAAAAGAATCAGTTTTCAGACGGCCTGATGTTTTTATTGAGGTTTGGAAAAGGGTGGTTTTCCATATTTTTGAAGTAAATCGGACAGGCAGAAAATCCAAATTAAATGATACATGATTAAACTGAAATTAAAATTGTGAAATATTAAATAAGAATAAGAATTGTTCTCATAACTTTATTGAATTTATTAGGGTTTTTTTACTGATTTGCTGATATTTACCTTTAAATGGCTTTTGAAATTCGATAAAATGGTAACCTATTTTTAAGATTTGTCTGTCAACCAGTTAGGTACGACCATGTTGGCCAGTTACTTTCCCGTCCTCGTATTCATCCTCGTCGGCCTTGCGGCCGGCGTGCTGTTTATTCTGCTCGGCACAATTTTAGGCCCGAAACGTCACTATGCCGAAAAAGACGCGGCTTACGAATGCGGTTTTGAAGCCTTTGAAAACGCAAGGATGAAGTTCGACGTGCGCTATTACCTCGTCGCCATCCTCTTCATCCTGTTTGATTTGGAGGTCGCGTTCATGTTGCCGTGGGCTGTCGTGTTCAAAGATTTGGGCGCGTACGGCTTCTGGTCTATGCTGGTGTTTATCGTCGTTCTGACGGTGGGCTTTATTTACGAATGGAAAAAAGGTGCGCTGGAATGGGAATAGAAGGCGTTTTGAAAAAAGGTTTCATCACCACCAGCGCGGATACGGTGTTGAACTATATGCGTACCGGTTCATTGTGGCCGGTTACTTTCGGCTTGGCCTGCTGCGCCGTGGAAATGATGCATGCGGGTATGGCGCGTTATGACCTTGACCGCTTCGGCATCATTTTCCGTCCGTCCCCACGTCAGGCCGACCTGATGATTGTGGCAGGTACGCTGACCAACAAAATGGCGCCAGCCCTGCGCCGCGTATACGACCAGCTCGCCGAGCCGCGCTGGGTATTGTCTATGGGCTCGTGTGCCAACGGTGGCGGCTATTATCACTACTCTTATTCCGTTGTGCGCGGTGCCGACCGCGTCGTGCCGGTAGACGTTTATGTGCCGGGTTGTCCGCCGACTGCGGAAGCTCTGATTTACGGCCTGATTCAGCTCCAACAAAAAATCAAGCGCACTTCCACCATCGCGCGTGACGAGTAAGGAGAGGACGACATGGCAAGCATTCAAAACTTATACGAGACCGTCGTCGGCGTGCTTGGTGATCAGGCAAGCAAAGTCATTTCAGCTTTGGGCGAGATTACCGTCGAGTGTCTGCCCGAACACTATATTTCAGTCATGACCGCATTGCGCGACCATGAAGAGTTGCATTTCGAGCTTCTGGTCGACTTGTGCGGTGTCGATTACAGCACTTACAAAAACGAAGTATGGCAGGGCAAGCGCTTTGCCGTCGTCAGTCAGCTGCTTTCCGTTAAAAACAATCAACGCATCCGCGTACGAGTCTGGGTTTCAGACGACGACTTCCCCATAGTCGAATCCGTAGTCGATATTTACAACAGCGCGGATTGGTACGAACGCGAAGCCTTCGATATGTACGGCATCATGTTCAACAACCATCCGGACCTGCGCCGCATCCTGACCGATTACGGTTTCGTCGGACATCCGTTCCGCAAAGACTTCCCGATTTCCGGCTATGTGGAAATGCGTTACGACGAAGAGCAAAAACGCGTGATTTACCAACCTGTTACCATTGAGCCGCGCGAGATCACGCCGCGTATCGTCCGTGAGGAGAACTACGGTGGCCAATAAATTAAGAAACTACACCATCAACTTCGGCCCGCAACACCCTGCGGCGCACGGCGTATTGCGTATGATTTTGGAGTTGGAGGGCGAAACCATCGTCCGCGCCGACCCGCATATCGGCCTCCTTCACCGCGGTACTGAAAAACTGGCTGAAACCAAAACCTATCTGCAAGCCCTGCCCTATATGGACCGTTTGGACTACGTTTCCATGATGGTCAACGAGCAGGCGTATTGTTTGGCAGTAGAAAAGCTTGCCGGTATCGATGTGCCTATCCGCGCCCAATACATCCGCGTGATGTTCGCCGAAGTAACGCGCATCCTCAATCACTTGATGGGTATCGGTTCGCACGCCTTCGATATTGGCGCGATGACCGCCATCCTTTACGCCTTCCGCGACCGCGAAGAGCTGATGGACTTGTACGAAGCCGTTTCCGGCGCGCGCATGCACGCAGCCTACTTCCGTCCCGGCGGCGTTTATCGCGACCTGCCCGACTTCATGCCTAAATACGAGAGCAGCAAATTCCGCAACGCCAAAGTATTGAAGCAGCTCAACGAATCCCGCGAAGGCACCATGCTCGACTTCATCGATGCCTTCTGCGAACGTTTCCCGAAAAACATCGATACACTCGAAACCCTCCTGACCGACAACCGTATTTGGAAACAGCGTACTGTCGGCATCGGCGTTGTCACTCCTGAGCGCGCCATGCAAAAAGGCTTTACCGGTGTGATGTTGCGCGGTTCGGGCGTGGAATGGGACGTGCGTAAGACACAGCCTTACGAAGTGTACGACAAAATGGATTTTGACATCCCCGTCGGTGTGAACGGCGACTGCTACGACCGTTACCTCTGCCGTATGGAAGAAATGCGTCAATCCGTACGCATCATCAAACAATGTTCCGACTGGCTACGTGTCAATCCGGGTCCGGTCATTACCACAAACCACAAATTCGCTCCGCCCAAACGTACCGAAATGAAAACAGGTATGGAAGACCTGATTCACCATTTCAAACTCTTTACCGAGGGTATGCATGTTCCCGAGGGCGAGACCTACACCGCTGTCGAACATCCGAAAGGCGAGTTCGGCGTTTACATCATTTCAGACGGCGCAAACAAACCCTACCGCCTGAAAATCCGCGCACCCGGCTTCGCCCACCTGCAAGGCATGGACGAAATGGCAAAAGGCCACATGCTGGCTGACGTCGTTGCCATCATCGGTACGCAGGACATCGTATTCGGGGAGGTTGACCGATAATGTTATCCGCAGAATCCTTAAAACAAATTGATATTGAGTTGGCAAAATATCCTGCCGACCAACGCCGATCCGCTATTATGGGCGCATTGCGTATTGCCCAGACCGAAAAAGGCTGGCTCGCTCCCGAGACCATCGCCTTTGTCGCAGACTATATCGGCATCTCGCCTGCACAAGCCTACGAAGTCGCTACTTTCTACAATATGTATGACCTTGAGCCTGTCGGCAAATACAAACTGACCGTTTGTACCAACCTGCCCTGCGCCCTGCGCGGCGGTATGGCTACCGGCGAATACCTCAAACAAAAACTCGGTATCGGCTACGGCGAAACCACGCCTGACGGCAAATTTACCCTTGTTGAAGGCGAATGCATGGGCGCATGCGGCGACGCACCGGTCATGCTGGTTAACAACCACAGCATGTGCAGCTTTATGACAGAAGAAGCGATTGAGAAAAAATTAGCAGAATTAGAATAGATCGTCTGAACATATTCGGTTTGTAATTAAACTTACTAGTTATTCCAAAATTTTAAATTGTGATTTAAAAGTAACAATAAAAAGGGAAGCGGTTAATGAAAGGGATAATTGTTAAGTGGGATGATGAAAAAGGTTATGGTTTTATACGGATAGATGGTAGTAAACAAGAAATTTTCTGCCATATTTCTGACTTTTCCCAAAGAAGCCCTCGTCCTGAACTTAATGAGGCGGTTGGCTTTGAGGTATCTGCTAACGGAAAAGGAAAAAATGTTGCTAAACAGATTCGTTACTTGAATCGTGAGGCAAGAGATTTTAAGCGGAATCATAACCGTCGTTCGAGTGCAAAGAAAAAATCATTTTTTGCCTTAGATACGTCGTCTTCCATATTGACGAAATTGGTAGGGTTGGCACTTTTTGGGTTAATTGGTTATCAGATATATCAATTCGCCGCAGCAAAATTAGCCCCTAAACAAACTAATGCACCAGTAGAGCTTAATGATCCAGCTACGATACAAGCTAAAAAAAGCAATAGTAATAAATATCGTTGTGATGGCAGGCAATATTGTTCTCAGATGGTGTCATGCGAAGAGGCCAAATGGTTTTTACAGAATTGTTCTGATACCAAAATGGATGGTGATGGTGATGGGATTCCATGTGAAGATAAATGCGGTGGATGGTGATAACTTCAGCAAAGTAGACTAGGTCTATAACCATGAAAACGAAATACAAGGTCGTCTGAAATATCAACTTTAGTGAATCAACATATTTTATTTTAGACGGCATAGAGTCGATATACAAAGGTATATTAGGCCGTCTGAAAACAACGGCTGCAACCTATACGAAAACAAACAGGCACACCAAAAATGGCTATTTACCAATCAGGCGTGATTTTTGACCAAGTGGATACCGCCAATCCCGATTGCTGGACATTGGACGAATACGTCAAACGTGGCGGTTATACCGCCCTGCGTAAAATCCTGTCCGAAAACATCTCGCAAACCGATGTGATTGACGAAGTCAAAACCTCCGGCTTGCGCGGTCGTGGCGGTGCGGGCTTCCCGACCGGTTTGAAATGGAGCTTTATGCCCCGTTCCTTCCCGGGCGAAAAATATGTAGTTTGCAACACCGACGAAGGCGAGCCGGGTACATTTAAAGACCGCGACATCATTATGTTCAATCCTCATGCCCTGATTGAAGGCATGATTATTGCCGGTTACGCGATGGGTGCGAAAGCCGGCTACAACTACATCCACGGCGAAATTTTCGAAGGCTACCAACGCTTTGAGGCCGCTTTGGAGCAGGCTCGTGCCGCAGGCTTTTTGGGTAAAAATATTTTGGGTTCGGATTTTGAATTTGAACTCTTCGCCCACCACGGCTACGGCGCATATATTTGCGGCGAAGAAACCGCATTGCTCGAGTCGTTGGAAGGCAAAAAAGGCCAGCCGCGCTTTAAACCGCCATTCCCTGCTTCGTTCGGCCTGTACGGCAAACCGACTACCATCAACAATACCGAAACGTTCTCCTCCGTTCCATTCATTATCCGCGACGGCGGACAGGCATTTGCCGATAAAGGTATTCCGAATGCAGGCGGTACCAAATTGTTCTGTATTTCCGGCCATGTCGAGCGTCCGGGCAACTATGAAGTGCCATTGGGTACGCCGTTTGCCGAAGTCCTGAAAATGGCGGGCGGTATGCGTGGCGGTAAAAAACTCAAGGCCGTCATTCCCGGCGGTTCGTCCGCGCCAGTTTTGCCTGCCGATATCATGATGCAGACCAATATGGACTATGACTCGATTTCCAAAGCAGGCTCGATGCTGGGTTCCGGCGCGATTATCGTCATGGATGAAGACGTGTGCATGGTGAAAGCCCTTGAGCGTTTGAGCTACTTCTACTACGACGAGTCTTGCGGCCAATGTACGCCTTGCCGAGAAGGTACGGGCTGGCTTTACCGCATCGTCCACCGCATCGTAGAAGGCAAAGGCCGCATGGAAGACTTGGATTTGCTGGATTCTATCGGTAACCAAATGGCAGGCCGCACCATCTGCGCCCTTGCCGATGCCGCTGTCTTCCCAGTTCGCAGCTTTACCAAGCATTTCCGTGATGAGTTTGTGCATTACATCGAACACGGCGGACCGATGAAACCGAATAAATGGTGCTAAGTTTTCAGACGGCCTCTAAAAGAATTATTTATTAAATACCCGTAACTAGGAACGAACCATGTTACAAATCGAAATCGACGGCAAACAGGTATCTGTGGAGCAGGGCGCGACGGTGATTGAAGCCGCGCACAAGCTCGGTACTTATATCCCGCATTTCTGTTACCACAAAAAACTTTCCATCGCCGCCAACTGCCGTATGTGTTTGGTGGATGTGGAAAAAGCCCCCAAACCTCTGCCCGCCTGTGCCACGCCGGTTACAGACGGCATGATTGTGCGTACGCATTCGGCAAAAGCCCGAGAGGCGCAAGAAGGCGTGATGGAGTTCCTGCTCATCAACCATCCGCTTGATTGTCCGACCTGCGACCAAGGCGGCGAATGCCAGTTGCAGGATTTGGCGATGGGCTACGGCAAAACCACCAGCCGTTATACCGAAGAAAAACGTTCCGTCGTCGGCAAGGACATGGGTCCTTTGGTTTCCGCCGAGGAAATGAGCCGTTGTATCCACTGTACCCGTTGCATTCGTTTCACTGAAGAAATCGCCGGCGTGCAAGAAATCGCCATGGCCAACCGCGGCGAACACTCCGAGATCATGCCTTTTATCGGTAAAGCAGTGGAAACCGAATTGTCAGGCAACGTCATCGATTTGTGTCCTGTCGGCGCATTGACCAGCAAACCGTTCCGCTTCAACGCGCGTACTTGGGAGCTGAACCGCCGCAAATCCGTTTCCGCACATGACGCATTGGGCAGCAACCTGATTGTGCAAACCAAAGACCATACCGTCCGCCGTGTGTTGCCGCTGGAAAACGAAGCCATCAACGAATGCTGGCTGTCCGACCGCGACCGTTTTGCCTACGAAGGCCTGTATCACGAAAGCCGTCTGAAAAACCCGAAAATCAAACAGGGCGGCGAGTGGATGGACGTGGATTGGAAAACCGCGTTGGAATATGTTCGCAGCGCGATTGAATGTATCGCCAAAGACGGCAACCAAAACCAAGTCGGTGTTTGGGCCAATCCGATGAATACGGTTGAAGAGCTGTATCTGGCCAAAAAACTTGCCGACGGCTTAGGTGTTAAAAACTTTGCCACCCGTTTGCGCCAACAAGACAAACGTCTTTCAGACGGCATTAAAGGTGCGCAATGGTTGGGACAAAGTATTGAATCGCTGGCGGACAACGATGCTGTATTAGTAGTCGGTGCGAACTTGCGCAAAGAACAGCCGCTCCTGACCGCCCGCCTGCGCCGCGCCGCCAAAGACCGCATGGCTTTGAGCGTGCTGGACAGCAGTAAAGAAGAATTGTTTATGCCGCTTCTGTCTCAAGAAGCCGCACATCCCGACGAGTGGGCAGGCCGTCTGAAAAACCTGTCTGCCAATGCGGAACACGCCGTTACCGCCAGCCTGAAAAACGCTGAAAAAGCAGCAGTGATTTTGGGTGCGGAAGTACAAAACCATCCTGATTACGCCGCCATTTATGCCGCCGCGCAAGAGCTGGCAGATGCGACAGGCGCAGTGCTGGGCATTTTGCCGCAAGCCGCCAACAGCGTTGGTGCGGATGTCTTGAATGTAAACTCCGGCGAGAGCGTTGCCGAAATGGCAAATGCGCCGAAACAGGCAGTCTTGCTGCTCAATGTCGAGCCTGAAATCGATACGGCGGACGGCGCAAAAGCCGTAGCCGCGTTGAAACAGGCGAAAAGCGTGATGGCGTTTACGCCGTTTGTCAGCGAAACACTGCTGGACGTGTGCGACGTATTGTTGCCGATTGCGCCGTTTACCGAAACATCAGGCAGCTTCATCAATATGGAAGGCCGTCTGCAATCTTTCCACGGCGTGGTACAAGGCTTCGGCGATTCGCGTCCGATGTGGAAAGTGTTGCGCGTATTGGGCAACCTGTTTGACCTGAAAGGTTTTGAATACCACGATACCGCTGCGATTCTGAAAGATGCGCTGGATGCGGAAAGCCTGCCGTCCAAACTGGACAACCGCAGCACATGGGCAGGGGAGGGCGTTCAGACGGCCTCAGACCGCCTCGTCCGTGTCGGCGGCGTCGGTATTTATCACACTGATTCTATCGTGCGCCGTTCCGCGCCGTTGCAGGAAACCAGCCATGCCGCCGTGCCTGCCGCGCGTGTAAATCCAAACACATTGGCACGCTTGGGGCTGCAAGACGGACAAACCGCTGTCGCCAAACAAAACGGCGCAAGCGTATCGGTTGCAGTCAAAGCCGATGCCGGTTTGCCTGAAAACGTGGTGCATCTGCCGCTGCATACCGAAAATGCCGCGCTGGGTGCGTTGATGGACACTATTGAACTGGCGGGAGCTTGATCATGCAAGAATGGTTCCAAAACCTCTTTGCCGCAACGCTCGGTCTGGGCGATTTGGGTATCACCGTAGGCTTGGTGGTATCCGTCATCGTCAAAATCGTGATTATCCTGATTCCGCTGATTCTGACCGTTGCCTACCTGACGTATTTCGAACGTAAAGTCATCGGCTTTATGCAGCTTCGCGTCGGTCCGAACGTGACCGGCCCGTGGGGTCTGATTCAGCCGTTTGCCGACGTGTTCAAACTCTTGTTTAAAGAGGTAACCCGTCCGAAGCTGTCAAACAAAGCCCTGTTCTACATCGGCCCGATTATGTCGCTTGCTCCCTCTTTTGCGGCGTGGGCAGTGATTCCGTTCAACGAAGAATGGGTGCTGACCAACATCAATATCGGCCTTTTGTACATCCTGATGATTACCTCGCTGTCGGTTTACGGCGTGATCATCGCGGGCTGGGCTTCCAACTCCAAATATTCGTTCTTGGGCGCAATGCGTGCTTCCGCGCAAAGCATTTCCTACGAGATTGCCATGAGTGCCGCGCTGGTGTGCGTCGTGATGGTATCGGGCAGTATGAACTTCTCCGACATCGTTGCCGCACAAGCCAAAGGTATTGCCGGCGGTTCGGTATTCTCTTGGAACTGGCTGCCGCTCTTCCCCATCTTCATCGTCTATCTGATTTCCGCCGTTGCTGAAACCAACCGCGCGCCGTTTGACGTAGCAGAGGGTGAATCTGAAATCGTTGCCGGCCACCACGTCGAATACTCCGGCTTTGCATTCGCGCTGTTCTTCCTTGCCGAATACATTTTCATGATTCTGATTGCCGCGCTGACATCGCTGATGTTCCTCGGCGGCTGGTTGTCTCCGTTCCCGCAAAGCTGGGGCATTGTCGGCACGCCTTCCGCATTCTGGATGTTCGTGAAAATGGCAGCGGTTCTGTACTGGTATCTGTGGATACGCGCAACCTTCCCGCGCTACCGTTACGACCAAATCATGCGTTTGGGCTGGAAAGTGCTGATTCCGATCGGCTTCGCCTACGTCGTGATTTTGGGCGTGTGGATGATTTCACCGCTGAATTTGTGGAAATAGGGCAGGGAGGCCGTCTGAAAGTTTTCAGGTAGCCTGAACCCCAAATTTTTAACCGTTTCAAACCGAGAGAAACTGATGAAAGCTCAATGCCTGTGCGGCGCAGTATCACTGGAAACCGCCGAAAACCGCGAACTCCACGCCTGCCATTGCGGGAAATGCCGCACATGGGGCAGCGGCGCGTCTTTTACTTTGGCCGCCCGGTCGCCCGAAATCACAGGCAGCGAGCACATCGCGCATTATCAGTCGTCCGAATGGGCGCAACGCTGTTTTTGCAAACACTGCGGCACACACCTGTTTGTGCAGGTTGGCAACGATTATTACATCAACGCCGGGCTGTTTGCCGACAACGCGGGCTTTGAAACTACCTCACAAATCTTTATTGATTGTAAAGCTCCGTATTATGACTTGGCCAACGATACCCCGAAGCTGACCGAAGCCGAGTTTTTAGAAATGGTGGGCGCGGCAGGTTAAAAAAACCGCTTTCAGACGGCCTGTAAACAGAACAATCCGAAAAGAGCATCCGAAAATGGCTAATTTAGTAAAAACCTTCCTGCTGGGCGAATTGGTGAAAGGCATGGGCGTAACGCTCAAAAACTTCTTCGCCCGCAAAGACACGATTTACTTCCCCGAAGAAAAAACGCCGCAATCCGTGCGTTTCCGCGGCCTGCACGCGCAACGCCGTTATCCGAACGGCGAAGAGCGCTGTATTGCGTGTAAATTGTGTGAGGCAGTTTGTCCGGCAATGGCGATTAACATTGAATCGGAAGAACGCGAAGACGGCACCCGCCGCACCAAGCGTTACGACATCGACCTGACCAAGTGCATCTTCTGCGGTTTCTGCGAAGAGGCCTGCCCGACTGATGCGATTGTGGAAACCCATATTTTTGAATACCACGGCGAGAAAAAAGGCGACTTGCACATGACCAAGCCGATTCTTTTGGCCATTGGCGACAAATACGAACCCGAAATCGCCAAACGCAAAGCCGCTGACGCGCCGTATCGTTAAGGAGCAGACGAATGACTTTTTCCGCGATTCTGTTCTATATCCTTGCCGCCATCGTTTTGTACGGTGCGGTTCGTACCGTTACTGCTAAAAACCCCGTGCATGCCGCTTTGCATCTGGTGCTGACCTTCTGCGGAAGCGCGATGATTTGGATGCTGATGCAGGCCGAATTCTTGGGTGTGACGCTGGTGGTGGTTTACGTCGGCGCCGTGATGGTGTTGTTCCTGTTCGTCGTGATGATGCTGAATATCGACATCGAAGCCATGCGCGCCGGTTTCTGGCGTCATGCGCCTGTTGCCGGCGTGGTCGGCACATTGTTGGCGGTTGCCCTGATCCTGATTTTGGTCAACCCGAAAACCGACCTGGCCGCATTTGGTCTGATGAAAGACATTCCGGCCGATTACAACAATATCCGCGATTTGGGCAGCCGTATTTATACCGACTACCTGTTGCCGTTTGAGTTGGCGGCGGTATTGCTGCTGTTGGGTATGGTGGCTGCGATTGCTCTGGTTCACCGCAAAACTTTCAATCCGAAACGTATGGACCCTGCAGACCAAGTTAAAGTACGCGCTGATCAAGGCCGTATGCGCTTGGTGAAAATGGAAGCGGTCAAACCGCAAGTCGAATCTGCCGAAGAAAGCGAAGTTTCAGACGGCCTCAAGCCGGAAGGGGAGGGCAAAGCATGATTACCTTGACGCATTATCTGGTATTGGGTGCGCTCCTGTTCGGTATCAGCGCAATGGGTATCTTTATGAACCGCAAAAACGTGCTGGTATTGCTGATGTCCATCGAGCTGATGCTCTTGGCGGTGAACTTCAACTTTATCGCCTTCTCCCAATATTTGGGTGATACTGCCGGACAGATTTTCGTATTCTTCGTACTGACCGTTGCCGCTGCCGAATCCGCCATCGGTTTGGCGATTATGGTATTGGTGTACCGTAACAGAAAAACAATCAACGTTGCCGATTTGGATGAGTTGAAAGGGTAATCATGAACGACATGACTTTATATTTGGTAATTGCCCTTGTGCCTTTGGCAGGCTCACTGATTGCAGGTTTGTTCGGCAATAAAATCGGACGTGCCGGCGCGCATACCGTAACAATACTCGGTGTGGCGGTGTCTGCCGTGCTGTCGGCTTATGTGCTGTGGGGATTCCTCAATGGCAGCCGTACCAAGTTTGACGAGAACGTTTATACCTGGCTGACAATGGGCGGCTTGGATTTCTCCGTCGGCTTCTTGGTCGATACGATGACGGCGATGATGATGGTCGTGGTAACGGGCGTGTCGTTGATGGTGCATATCTATACCATCGGCTATATGCACGATGAAAAAGTCGGCTACCAACGCTTCTTCAGCTATATTTCTTTGTTTACTTTCAGCATGTTGATGCTGATTATGAGCAACAATTTCATCCAGCTCTTCTTCGGCTGGGAGGCTGTGGGTTTGGTGTCGTACCTTTTGATCGGTTTCTATTTCAAACGTCCAAGCGCAACATTTGCCAACCTGAAAGCCTTTTTGATCAACCGTGTCGGCGACTTCGGCTTTTTGCTCGGTATCGGCTTGGTACTTGCCTATTTCGGCGGTAGCTTGCGCTATCAAGATGTATTCGCTTATCTGCCCAACGTACAAAATGCCACCATCCAGCTTTTCCCCGGTGTGGAATGGTCTTTGATTACTGTAACCTGTTTGCTCCTGTTTGTGGGTGCGATGGGTAAATCGGCGCAATTCCCGCTGCACGTTTGGCTGCCTGATTCAATGGAAGGCCCGACACCGATTTCCGCGTTGATTCACGCCGCAACCATGGTTACCGCCGGTCTGTTCATGGTATCGCGTATGTCGCCGATTTATGAGATGAGCAGCACTGCGCTGTCAGTCATCATGGTAATCGGTGCGATTACTGCCCTGTTTATGGGTTTCTTGGGCGTGATTCAAAACGACATCAAACGTGTGGTTGCGTATTCCACCTTGTCTCAACTGGGCTATATGACCGTGGCTCTGGGCGCGTCTGCCTATTCCGTGGCGATGTTCCATGTGATGACCCACGCTTTCTTTAAAGCCTTGTTGTTCTTGGCCGCAGGTAGCGCGATTATCGGTATGCACCATGACCAAGATATGCGCCATATGGGCAACCTGAAAAAATACATGCCGATTACTTGGCTGACCATGCTGATCGGTAACTTGTCGCTGATCGGTACGCCGTTCTTCTCCGGCTTCTATTCCAAAGATTCGATTATCGAAGCAGCGAAATACAGCACCCTGCCGGGCAGCGGCTTTGCCTATTTTGCCGTCCTCGCCAGCGTGTTCGTTACCGCATTTTACGCGTTCCGCCAATACTTTATGGTGTTCCACGGCGAAGAGAAATGGCGCAGCCTGCCTGAACATCATGACGATCATCATGGCGAAGAGCATCACGGCTTGGGCAAAAATGACAATCCGCACGAAAGCCCGCTGGTTGTTACCCTGCCTTTGATTTTGCTTGCGATTCCGTCCGTCATCATCGGCTATGTTGCCATCGAGCCTATGCTTTACGGCGATTTCTTCAAAGACGTGATTTTCGTTAATGCCGACGCGCATCCGACCATGCACATCATGAAGGAAGAGTTCCACGGCGCATTGGCAATGGTGTCGCACAGCCTGCATTCGCCCGTACTTTACCTCGCTATCGCAGGCGTATTGAGCGCATGGCTCTTGTACGTCAAACTGCCGCATCTGCCTGCGAAAATTGCACAGGCGTTCCGTCCGGTTTACGTTTTGTTTGAAAACAAATACTACCTCGACGCCCTGTATTTCAACGTCTTCGCTAAAGGCACGCGCGCATTGGGTACTTTCTTCTGGAAAGTCGGCGATACCGCCATTATCGACAACGGTATCGTCAACGGCTCTGCCAAACTGGTCGGCGCGATTGCCGCGCAGGTACGCAAAGTCCAAACTGGCTTTATCTACACCTACGCCGCCGCTATGGTATTCGGCGTATTGGTACTGCTCGGCATGACCTTCTGGGGATTGTTCCGATAAAAGCGGGATTTCAGACGGCCTATCTATAGTTTGTGTGTATAGGGGCCGTCTAAAAAAGAAAATTTGAGCAACAATGATTGAAGACAAATTACCGCAAACCCTGGACGAAGTCCGCGAAGCCATTGATGGTTTGGACAAGGGATTAATCGAATTACTCGCCCGTCGGCAGAAATTGGTACGGCAGGCTGGTCGTCTGAAACCTAAAAACGATGTGCGGGCGGTTTCCGCGCCTGAACGGGTGGCTCAAGTGATTACCTCGCGCCGCGCTTATGCCGAAAAGGCCGGTTTGTCGCCCGAAGTAGCAGAAGCAGTTTGGCGCAGCATGATTGATGCGTTCATTAAACTTGAGATGGACACCAACCGTACCGATGGAGCGTAGTCAAAATCTTCGGATAATGGTTTTGACAAGAAAAATATGGAAGAGGCCGTCTGAAAAGAAGGTTTTAGGCGGTTATGGAATAAAAGAATGACGGTAGATATACGTTTTTCTTGATTTTGCCATATACAAAATACACAATCTTTTTCAGACGGCCTCCTGAAATGGTGTCTGAAAACCAACCCATACAACTATATTTTTTATTTTAACCACAGGTTAACCACTATGTTTTCCAACTACCTACTCAGCTTGGCAATATGGATACCCATCGCCGCAGGTGTGCTGGTTCTGGCGACCGGTAAGGACAGCCGTGCGCCGCTGGCGCGTGTGCTTGCCTTCATGGGTGCGCTTGCCGGTTTCTTGGTAACGCTGCCCCTGTTTACCGGTTTCGACCGTTTGAGCGGCGGCTATCAGTTTACCGAGTTCCACGAGTGGATTCCGCTGCTGAAAATCAACTACGCATTGGGCGTGGACGGTATTTCAGTGCTCTTTATCATCTTGAATGCGTTTATTACGCTGTTGGTGGTATTGGCCGGTTGGGAAGTCATTCAGAAACGTCCGGCGCAGTATATGGCGGCATTCCTGATCATGTCGGGTTTGATTAACGGCGCGTTTGCCGCGCAGGATGCGATTCTGTTTTATGTGTTCTTCGAGGGTATGCTGATTCCGCTGTACCTGATTATCGGTGTATGGGGTGGCCCGCGTCGCGTCTATGCGTCGGTCAAGCTGTTCCTCTATACGCTGATGGGTTCGCTCTTGATGCTGGTTGCCATGGTTTACCTGTACTATCAAACAGGCAGCTTCTCTATTGTCGATTTCCAAAACATCAAACAGATTCCGTTGGGCGTACAGCAGCTTTTGTTTGTGGCATTCTTCCTGTCATTTGCCGTAAAAGTGCCGATGTTCCCTGTGCACACTTGGTTGCCGGATGCCCACGTTGAAGCGCCGACCGGCGGTTCGATGGTGTTGGCGGCAATTACGCTGAAACTGGGTGCGTATGGTTTCTTGCGCTTTATCCTGCCGATTATGCCGGACGCGGCACGCTATTTTGCCCCTGTGATCATCGTATTGAGCCTGATTGCCGTGATTTACATCGGTATGGTGGCTTTGGTGCAAACCGATATGAAAAAACTGGTGGCGTACTCTTCCATCAGCCATATGGGTTTTGTCACTTTAGGTATGTTCCTGTTTGTGAACGGTCAATTGAATGACTGGGCATTGAAAGGCGCAATCATTCAAATGATTTCCCACGGTTTTGTGTCTGCCGCGATGTTTATGTGTATCGGCGTGATGTACGACCGCCTGCATACCCGCAATATTGCCGATTATGGCGGCGTGGTCAATGTGATGCCTAAGTTTGCGGCGTTTATGATGTTGTTCGGTATGGCCAATGCCGGTCTGCCTGCAACTTCCGGCTTCGTGGGCGAGTTTATGGTGATTATGGGCGCGGTTAAAGTGAATTTCTGGGTAGGTGCGTTGGCCGCCATGACCTTGATTTACGGTGCGTCTTATACCCTGTGGATGTACAAACGCGTTATTTTTGGTGCGATCCACAATCCGCACGTTGCCGAAATGAAAGACATCAATTGCCGCGAATTTGCGATTTTGGCGATTCTGGCGGTTGCTGTATTGGGCATGGGTCTGTATCCGCAAGCGTTTATCGAAGTGGTGCATCAAGCGGCAAACGATTTGATTGCCCATGTGGCACAAAGCAAGATTTGAGGTGTGTAAATGAACTGGTCTGATTTGAATTTAATGCCCGCCATGCCCGAAATCGTGCTGCTTGCGCTATTGGGTGTCGTATTGCTGGCAGACTTGTGGATTTGCGATAAAAACCGCTATCTGACCCATCTGATGAGTTTGGGAACAGTCATTATTGTGGCCGTCACCCAATTGGCGGTATGGGAGCAGGGCAGTGTCGATGCCTTTCACGGTATGTATATTGCAGACGGCATGTCCCGTTTGGCAAAACTGGTGCTGTATGCGCTAACGTTTGGTCTGTTTATTTACAGTAAACCGTACAACCAAGACCGCCAAATCTTCAAAGGCGAGTTTTATACCCTGTCGCTGTTTGCCCTGTTGGGTATGAGCGTCATGGTCAGCTCGGCACATTTCCTTACTGCGTATATCGGTTTGGAATTGTTGTCTTTGTCACTGTACGCCATGATTGCCCTGCGTCGCGATTCCGGTCGTTCTGCCGAGGCTGCGCTGAAATACTTCGTATTGGGCGCGTTGGCTTCTGGCCTGCTGCTCTATGGTATTTCCATGGTTTACGGTGCTACCGGTTCCCTCGATTTTGCTTCTGTCTTGGCTTCTGCTTTCAATGAGCAGGCCAACGAGTGGTTGTTGAAATTGGGTATGGTGTTTATTGTAGTCGCCATTGCATTTAAATTGGGTGCGGTTCCATTCCATATGTGGGTGCCCGATGTGTACGATGGCGCGCCGACCTCTGTTACCGCCTTTGTGGGTACGGCTCCGAAAATTGCCGCTGTTGTCTTTGCGTTCCGTATCCTTGTTACCGGTATGGGTACCATACATTCAGACTGGGCGCCGATGTTGGCTATCCTTGCCGTTGCTTCTTTGGTGGTCGGTAACCTTGCCGCCATCATGCAAACCAATATCAAACGTATGCTCGCCTACTCCACCGTATCGCACATGGGCTTTATCTTGTTGGCGTTTATGGCAGGCGCAGTCGGCTTTACCGCAGGCCTGTATTACGCCATTACCTATGCTTTGATGGCGGCAGTCAGCTTCGGCGTTTTGATGGTATTGTCCACCAAAGACATTGAGTGTGAAGACATCAAAGACCTCGCAGGCCTTAACCAACGCCATGCATGGTTCGCCTTCCTGATGTTGCTGTCTATGTTCTCCATGGCGGGTATTCCGCCGCTGATGGGTTTTTACGCCAAATTCGGCGTGATTATGGCACTCTTGAAACAAGGCCATGTTTGGTTGTCCGTATTTGCCGTCATCATGTCGCTGATTGGCGCGTTCTACTACCTGCGCGTGGTCAAAGTCATCTACTTCGATGCGCCTGATCATGACCAGCCAGTCGGCAGTAACTATGCCGCCAAATTTGTCCTGACGGTCAATGCCTTCCTGCTGCTCCTCTGGGGTATCATGCCGCAAACCGTTATCGACTGGTGTGCCAAAGCATTGGAAAATACCTTGTAAGCTTCAAACAAAACCAACGGCGGCTGTTCCAAAGTCGCCGTTTTTGTTAGGATTCGCATTCGGATGAAATATACCCAAAGTTCAGACGGCCTCAAGCCTTTGAACAATCATCAAGCAGGTATCATCAAGATATTGAATATCCCACGGATAATGATGGGCAAGAATGCCCATTTAACATGTTAAAATCACACGCAGGCCGTCTGAAAACAGAAAGACCATCATGACCGCATCCATGTACATTCTTTTGCTGTTGGCACTTATCTTTGCCAACGCACCATTTATTACCACCAAATTCTTCGGCATCATCGCCCTGAAACGCAAACACATCGGCCATCACTTGATCGAATTGTTGGCAGGCTTCCTTCTTACCGCGATTCTCGCCTATATCCTCGAATCGCGCGCCGGAGCCGTACATGCCCAAGATTGGGAGTTTTATGCGACCGTTGTCTGCCTCTACCTGATTTTTGCCTTCCCATGCTTCGTATGGCGTTACTTTTGGAATGAGCGGAATAGAGAGTAGGATTTGAATAAGGAAAAGGCCGTCTGAAAGATTTTCAGACGGCCTTTATTTTGTTTGATGTTAAATATCGGTTAGAAAACAAGGCTGTTGGGGCGTAAAGCCTTGTCGTGGGGGCGGTTTAACGGTACTATTCTCGGTTAATCCTGTTTTATTCCTATGAAATTGAAAGTATAAGATGATTAATGATATTCAAAAGACAGCTGAAGGCAAAATGCAGCGTTCTCTGGAAGTGTTGAAAGAAAACTTGGCTAAAGTGCGTACCGGCCGTGCGCATACCGGCCTGCTCGACCAAGTGGAAGTGGAATACTGGGGCAGCATGGTGCCTGTGAGCCAAGTGGCAAACGTAACGCTTTTGGATGCGCGTACGATCGGTGTGAAACCGTTCGAGAGCAATATGGCTGCAAAAGTCGAGAAAGCGATTCGTGATTCCAACTTGGGCCTGAACCCTGCTTCTGTCGGTGATTTGATTCGTGTCCCTATGCCTATGTTGACTGAGGAACGCCGTAAAGATTTGATCAAAGTGGTACGCGGCGAGGCGGAAGAAGGCCGTGTTTCTATCCGCAATGTGCGCCGTGATGCAAACGACCATATCAAGAAATTGTTGAAAGACAAAGAAATTTCTGAAGATGAAGCCCGCCGTGGCGAGGAAGCGGTTCAGAAGTTGACCGACAAATATATTGCTGAGGCAGACAAGCTCTTGGCTGCCAAAGAAGAAGATTTGATGGCGATTTAATCCTGTGTGCAAACCGTTCAGACGGCCTTTGGACGGTTTGCTCCCTGAAAGGCAGACATGAAAAGCAGTACGCAGACGATTTTGGAACACTCTGCCATCCCCCGACATATTGCTGTGATTATGGACGGCAACGGACGTTGGGCAAAGAAGCGTTTTCTTCCCCGTGTGATGGGGCATAAGCGCGGCTTGGATGCGCTGGAGAACATGGTGAAGCATTGTGCTGAACTGGGTGTGCGGTATTTGACCGTGTTTGCTTTTTCGACTGAAAACTGGCGACGCCCCGAGGAAGAGGTTTCTTTTCTGATGGGGCTGTTTTTGCAGGCTTTGCAAAAGCAGGTGCGCCGTTTGCACGATAACAATATGCGCTTGAGAGTCATCGGCAGCCGTGAGCGGTTTAATGCTGAGATCCTGAAGGGGATTGAGGCGGCAGAGACGTTGACGGCAAACAATACCGGCTTGACTTTGAGCATTGCCGCCGATTATGGCGGCCGCTGGGATATTTTGCAGGCGGCAAATCAGTTGATTGCCGAGGGTGTAACTGAGATTACGGAAGAGGCGTTGTCGCGCTATTTGATGTTGGGCGATGCACCCGAGCCGGATTTGTTTATCCGAACCGGCGGCGAGACGCGCATCAGTAATTTCCTGCTGTGGCAGATGGCGTATGCGGAATTGTATTTTACGGATACGCTGTGGCCTGATTTTAATGAGAAATCGCTGAACGAGGCGATTGCTTCGTTCCAAAAACGGGAACGCCGCTTCGGGCGGACTTCCGAACAGCTGCCGCTTGAGCAGCAACGGGGTTGAGAATTATGTTGAGACAACGGATTTTAACGGCGCTGTGGCTCTTGCCGCTGATGCTGGGTATGCTGTTTTATGCACCTATGTGGCTGTGGGCGGCGTTTTGCGGCCTGATTGCCATGTTGGTTTTGTGGGAATATGCCCGCATGAGCGGCTTGGACAAGCTGAAAATCAATCATTATTTGGCTTCAACGCTGGTGTTTGGTGTGATTGCCTATGCCGGCGGTTGGCAGCTGCCCAATTTGGTTTGGTGTGTCGTATTAGCGTTTTGGCTGATTGTCATGCCTTGGTGGCTGAAAGCGAAATGGAAGCTAAACGGTGGCTGGCAGGCTTACACGGTCGGTTGGTTGTTGGTGATGCCGTTTTGGTTCGCACTGGTTTACCTGCGCCCTCAGCCTGAAGACGCGCTGTCTTTATTGGCGATTATGGGCTTGGTGTGGGTGGCCGATATTGGCGCGTATTTCTGCGGCAAGTCGTTTGGCAAGCGCAAAATTGCGCCGACCATCAGCCCGGGTAAAAGCTGGGAAGGTGCAATCGGCGGCGCATTGTGCGTTGCCGTGTACATGACCATCGTATGGAAAGCCGGTTGGCTGGCTTTTGAAGCCGGTTGGTTCAAAACGATTTTGATCGGCTTGATCCTGACCGTGGTCAGCGTGTGCGGCGATTTGCTGGAAAGCTGGCTCAAACGTGCGGCCGGTATCAAAGACAGCAGCAATCTGTTGCCGGGACACGGCGGCGTGTTCGACCGTGTGGACAGCCTGATTGCCGTTATCAGCATTTATGCCGCCTTTGTATATTTGTTTTAAACCGCCCGTCTGACGTGGTTGGGGGAGCTGATTATGTCCGAACAAAAACAGATTTCATCTTTATCGATTTTGGGCGTATTGTTGGCACTGGGATTGATGGCTGCGGCGTTTATTTTGGGCGTGCAGTTTAAGAATCTGCGCCAGCCAGGGACGATTACCGTAAAAGGTTTGGCGGAGAAAAACTTCCAATCCGACAGCGCGACGTGGAATACGGGCGTGAACGCGCACGGCGAGAGCTATCAGGAAGTTTTGGATTTGCTGACGGCAAGACGCAAAAAGCTATCTAAGTTTTTGGGCGAGCAAGGCTTTACGGCGGCTGAAATGAAAGTGGGCCTGCCTGAAGTGTCGCGCGTTTTCAATGAAACCCGCGACGAACTCGGCAACGTAACCCGCACGCCCAACGGCTACGATGGCGACCTCAATATTGTGGTCAACACCAAAAAACTGGACAAAATCCAAGCCGCCCAGCGCGCCATTTTGAATTTTCGTGCGCAAAACGAATTCATCCGCTTCGACAATCCTCAATATTTGCTGGGCAATTTGGAAACCATCAAACGCGATTTGATTACGCAGGCGACTGAGGATGCGCAGAAACGCGCGGCCGAATTTGCCAAAACCGGCGGCGGCAAAGTGGGCGCCATGCGTTCTGCTTCGCAAGGCTCGTTCAACATCTATGCCGACACCGGCAGCAGTGAGGACGACGAATACGGCGGTTCTTACGATAAAAGCACCGTCGGCAAACAAGTCCGACTGGTTGTTACCATCGAATACGGCATTGAGTAATTCTTTCAGACGGCCTGTTTAGCCGCGAGGCAAAAGGCCGTCTGAAAATTGGAAACGGCAAAGAAATCTATTTCAAACACAATGAATACCGTTTGCATAGCACACAAAGAACACACCATGACACAACAAGTTCTGACCATATTAGGCAGTACCGGCAGCATAGGCGAAAGCACTTTGGACGTTGTCTCCCGCCATCCCGAGAAATTCCGCGTGTTCGCGCTGGCAGGGCATAGGCAGGTGGACAAGCTGGCGGCGCAATGCAAACAGTTCCATCCGGAATATGCTGTTGTCAGCGATGTCGGCCATGCGGCCGAGCTGGAAAAGAAACTCAAACAAGAAGGCATCAGTACGCAGGTTTTATATGGTTCTCAAGCCCTGATTAACGTAGCTTCTGCCGATGAAGTCAGCGGCGTGATGTGTGCCATTGTCGGTGCGGCTGGTTTGCCGTCGGCTTTGGCCGCTGCTCAAAAGGGCAAAACCATTTATCTGGCAAACAAAGAAACGCTGGTGGTTTCCGGCGCATTGTTTATGGAAACCGCCCGTCAAAACGGCGCCACCGTCTTGCCGATTGACAGCGAACACAACGCCATCTTCCAAGTATTGCCAAGGGATTACACAGGCCGTCTGAATGAGCACGGTATCAATTCGATTATCCTGACCGCATCGGGCGGCCCCTTCCTTAACACCGATTTAAGTACATTTGACAGCATTACGCCCGAGCAGGCGGTCAAGCATCCGAATTGGAGCATGGGTCGCAAAATTTCCGTCGATTCCGCGTCAATGATGAATAAAGGCTTGGAGTTGATTGAGGCGCATTGGCTGTTTAACTGTCCACCGGAAAAACTCGAAGTCGTCATCCATCCGCAATCTGTAATTCACAGCATGGTGCGTTATCGCGATGGTTCGGTATTGGCGCAGTTGGGCAATCCCGATATGCGTACGCCGATTGCTTATTGTTTGGGCCTGCCCGAACGTATCGACTCCGGCGTGGGCGAGCTGGATTTCGGCGCATTGTCCGCATTGACCTTCCAAAAGCCTGACTTTAACCGTTTCCCATGTCTGAAACTTGCCTATCAGGCCATGAATGCAGGCGGCGCCGCGCCTTGCGTGTTGAACGCCGCCAACGAAGTTGCCGTGGCCGCTTTTTTAGATAAACGCATCAAGTTTACCGATATTGTCAAAGTCGTTGCCCACTGCCTTGCCCAAGATTTTTCAGACGGCCGTCATGATATCGAAAGCCTGTTGGCGCAAGACGCGCAAACACGCAGGCAGGCAGAAGCCTTTATCGGCAAACAATAAAGCTTCAATGACAGGCCGTCTGAAACGTCAACCGCTTGGCATTTAGGCAGACAAAATGGAACAACTGCCTTTATAATCGGTTTTCAGACGACCTTATCCGTTGATGATCACACTCCACACAGGGGATTTTTTTTGCAAACCTTTTTAGCCTTTATCGTCGCCATTCTGATTTTGGTCAGCCTGCATGAGTTCGGACACTATATTGTTGCCCGCTGGTGCGGCGTTAAAGTCGTGCGCTTTTCCGTCGGCTTCGGTAAGCCCTTTTTCACCCGAAAACGCGGCGATACCGAGTGGTGTCTTGCCCCGATTCCGCTGGGCGGTTACGTTAAAATGGTCGATACGCGCGAAGGCGAAGTGGCAGAAGCAGATTTGCCCTACGCCTTTGACAAGCAGCATCCAGCCAAACGCATCGCCATTGTCGCCGCCGGCCCTTTGACCAATTTGATTTTAGCCGTTTTGCTTTACGGCTTGAGCTTTTCTTTCGGCGTAACCGAGTTGCGCCCTTATGTCGGCATGGTCGAGCCTGCCAGTATTGCCGCCAAAGCAGGTTTTCAGGCAGACGATAAAATTGTATCGGTCAACGGAATCGCCGTTAAAGACTGGAGCGATGCGCAAACCGAGATGGTGTTGAACCTTGAAGCCGGCCCTGTAAAAGTCGCTGTTCAGACGGCCTCTAATACACAAGCCATCCGCATAATTGATGCCGCCGGCACGCCTGAAGCAGGTAAAGTTGCGAAAAACCAAGGCAACATCGGCCTTTTGCCTTTTAGAATTACTAACCGCATCGGCAAAGTCTTGGCCAATAGTCCGGCCGAAAAAGCAGGTTTGAAGGAAAACGACAAACTGCTGACCGCCGATGGAAAGCCCATCGAAAGCTGGCAGGCATGGACGGAACTCTTCCGCGCCAGCCCCGGTAAACGAATCGAGCTGACTTACGAGCGCGACGGTAAAATACTGGCGACCGCTATTCGACCGGACAGCGTCGAGCAGTCGGCAGGCGTGCTGGTCGGTAGAGCAGGGCTTGCCGCCCAGGCGGATAAAGAGTGGGATAAAACCATCCGCTACCGTTATACGCCTTCCGTTGCCCAAGCCTTTGAATTGGGTTGGAACAAAACCGTCAACTATTCGTGGACGACCCTCAAATTTTTCGGAAAACTGGTTACAGGCAATGCCTCTTTGAACCATATTTCCGGCCCCCTGACCATTGCCGATGTCGCCGGACAATCCGCCAAACTCGGATTGCAGAGCTACCTCGAATTTCTGGCCTTGGTCAGCATCAGCTTAGGCGTGTTGAACCTTTTGCCCGTACCCGTTTTAGACGGTGGACATCTGGTTTTCTATACCGCCGAATGGATACGCGGAAAGCCTTTGAGCGAGCGCATACAGGCAGTCGGCCTGCGCTTCGGACTGGCAGCCATGCTTTTGATGATGGCTGTGGCTTTCTTTAATGACATCAACCGTTTGTTTGGATAATTTATGAAACTGAACCAGATTGCTTCCGCTTTAATGGTATTGAGCCTGTCTCCACTGGCATTGGCTGACTTTACCATTCAGGACATCCGCGTCGAAGGCCTGCAACGCACCGAGCCGAGTACCGTCTTTAACTACCTGCCCGTTAAAGTCGGTGATAATTTCAATGATGCGCGCAGTGAAGAAATCATCAAAAAACTCTACGCAACCGGTTTCTTTGACGACGTACGCGTCGAGACCATGGACAATCAAGTCCTGTTGACCGTGATTGAGCGTCCGACCATCAGCTCGCTCAATATTACCGGCGCGAAAATGCTGCAAAACGATGCCATCAAGAAAAACCTTGAAGCATTTGGTTTGGCGCAATCCCAATACTTCAACCAAGCAACGCTGAATCAAGCCGTTGCCGGTTTGAAAGAAGAGTATTTGAGCCGTGGCAAACAGTCTGTCCAAATCACTCCGACCGTAACCAAACTCGCCCGCAACCGCGTGTCTATTGATATTGCCATCGAAGAGGGCAAATCTACCAAGATTACCGATATTTCATTTGAAGGCAACGAAGTTTATTCCGACCGCCGTCTGATGAAACAAATGTCCCTGAGCGAAGGCGGCATGTGGACTTGGATCACGAAGAGCAACCAGTTCAATGAGCAAAAATTTGCTCAGGACATGGAAAAAATCACCAATTACTACCAAAACAACGGCTACTTCAACTTCCGTATTTTGGATACTGACATCCAAACCAACGAAGACAAAACCAAGCAGACCATTAAAGTAACCGTCAGCGAAGGCGACCGCTTCCGCTGGGGCAATGTACGCATCGAAGGCGATACGCTGGAAGTGCCGAAAGAAGATTTGGAAAAACTGCTGACCATGAAGCCGGGCAAATGGTACGAGCGCGCGCAAATGTCCAATTCGCTCGAAGCCATCCAAAACCGCATGGGTCAGGCAGGTTACGCATTCAGCGAAATCAATGTCCAACCGATTCCAAATGCCGAA
This sequence comes from Neisseria sp. HMSC073G10, assembly GCF_001812605.1. Lineage (NCBI taxonomy): Bacteria > Pseudomonadati > Pseudomonadota > Betaproteobacteria > Neisseriales > Neisseriaceae > Neisseria > Neisseria sp. HMSC073G10. The sequence goes on from NZ_KV809528.1 coordinate 125,070, forward strand.
ACGCATACTGTTGATTTTGTGTTGACCGTTCAACCGGGCCGCAAAATCTATGTGAACGAAATCAACATTACCGGCAACAACAAAACCCGTGACGAAGTCATCCGCCGCGAGTTGCGCCAAATGGAATCGGCGCCTTACGACTCTGCCAAACTGCAACGTTCTAAAGAGCGCGTTGAGTTGTTGGGCTATTTCGATAACGTTCAATTTGATGCGGTTCCTGTGGCCAATACTCCTGACCAAGTTGACCTGAACATGAGTCTGACCGAACGTTCTACCGGCTCGCTCGACTTGAGCGCAGGTTGGGTTCAGGATACCGGTTTGGTGATGTCTGCCGGTGTGGCTCAAGACAACCTGTTCGGTACGGGTAAATCCGTTGCCCTGCGCGCTTCCCGCAGTAAAACCACAGTAAACGGCTCGTTGTCGTTTACCGACCCATACTTCACACCTGACGGCGTAAGCTTGGGCTACGACCTTTATGGTAAGACTTACGACCCGCGTAAAGCTTCTTCCAGCGCGAAACAGTATAAAACCACGACTTTCGGCGGTGGTTTGCGTATTGGTATTCCGGTTACCGAATATGACCGTGTGAACTTCGGTTTGGCCGCTGAGCGTCTGACCGTGAACACCTACAAAGGCGCGCCTAAACGCTATGCCGACTTTATCAACCAATACGGTAAAGGCAACGGCAGCGGCGTGGGTAACTTCAAAGGCTGGTTGTACAAAGGTACCATCGGCTGGGGCCGCAACAAAACCGACAATGCCTTGTGGCCGACCCGCGGTTACCTGACCGGCGTAAATGGCGAAATCGCTTTGCCGGGCAGCGACCTGCAATACTACACCTTGACCCACAACCAAACTTGGTTCTTCCCATTGAGCAAAGATTTCACGCTGATGCTGGGTGGCGAAGTCGGTTATGGCAACGGCTACGGCAAAACCAAAACCATGCCGTTCTTTGAAAACTTCTACGGCGGCGGCTTAGGCTCTGTCCGCGGCTTTGAAAGCGGTACGCTGGGCCCGAAAGTTTATGACGAATACGGTGAGAAAATCAGCTACGGCGGTAACAAAAAAGCCAACGTTTCCGCAGAGTTGCTCTTCCCAATGCCGGGTATTAAAGACTCGCGTACTGTCCGTCTGAGCCTGTTTGCCGATGCGGGCAGCGTGTGGGACGACAAAACCTACAACGACAGCAGCAGCAATTCTTATTACACCAATGGCGCGCTCCAAAACGTGTATGGCGTAGGCACAACGCACAAATCGACATTCAAAAACGAATTGCGTTACTCTGCCGGTGCTGCCGTGACCTGGCTCTCTCCGCTGGGTCCGATGAAGTTCAGTTATGCTTATCCGATTAAGAAAAAAGAAGGCGACGAAATCCAACGCTTCCAATTCCAACTCGGTACGACATTCTGATGATGTTTAGGCCGTCTGAAACCGGGTTTGTCCGTTTCAGACGGCCTCATGGCAGATTGGCGGCAAGCTTATTGCAAACCGCCCGTTTGTTTTCAAGCAAGGATTTTTATCATGAGTAAAATAGCCGACACCCTCCGTGTCCTCGCCGTAGCCCTGCCGGGTTTCGTGCTGTTGCCGCAAGCGGCGGCGGATGGCGTGCAGAAAATCGGTTTTATCAATACCGAGCGCGTTTATCAGGAATCCAAGCAGGCGCAAAACATTCAGATGACTTTGGAAAAAGAGTTCAAAAGCCGTCAAACCGCCTTGCAAAAGCTGCAGCAGGAAGGCGAGGCTTTGGAGCGAAAACTGAGCGGTGACAAGCTCAGCGACAGCCAAAGGGAAGCCGAAACCCAAAAATGGCGCAATCTGGTACAGAAATTCCGCAAGCAGCAGGCCGAGTTGGCTGAAGACTACAACTTGCGCCGCAATGAAGAATTCGCCGCGCTCCAGCAAAATGCCAACCGCGTCATCGTCGATTTAGCCAAACGCGAAGGTTACGACTTCATCTTGCAGGACGTGATTTACGTCAACGGCCGCTACGACATTACCGATAGCGTTATCAAAGCCCTAAATGCTCACTGACCCTGCTCGGCAGCGAATGTAACCATACAGACAAACCTAAGGCCGTCTGAAACCCAAACCGGCATCTTTCAGACGGCCTGACATCTTGACGGCAGATTATCATGACTTCACAAGCATACACCCTGTCCCAAATCGTTTCCCAACTCGGCGGCGAATGGAAAGGCGAAGACATCGCCATTACCGCCGTCCGTCCGTTGGATCAGGCTCAGGCGGAACACATCAGCTTTTTGGCCAATCCGAAATACAAAGCCGAAGTACACGACAGCCAGGCAGGCGCAGTGATTGTGTCGCCGAAAGCCGCAGATGAATTTGCAGGCCGCAACCTGATTGTGGCTGCCGACCCTTATCTTTATTTTGCCAAAGTGGCACGATTGTTCTCGCCGATTGTCAAAGCACAGGGCGGTGTACATCCGACTGCCGTTGTTGAGGCCAGCGCCAAAGTGCCGGCGAGTTGCGAAATCGGCGCGAATGCCTATATCGGCGCGAATGCCGTATTGGGCGAAGGTTGCCGTATTTTGGCCAATGCCGTTGTCCAACATGATTGCACGTTGGGCGATGAAGTCGTGCTGCATCCCAACTCCGTCATCTATTACGGCTGCACTTTGGGCAACCGTGTCGAAATCCACAGCGGCGCAGTCATCGGCGCAGACGGTTTCGGCTTGGCCTTCGCCGGCGATTCATGGTTTAAAATCCCACAAACCGGCGCAGTCACGCTGGGCGATGATGTGGAAATCGGTTCGAACACCAATATCGACCGCGGCGCGATGAGCGATACGACCGTCGGCAACGGTACTAAAATCGACAACCAAGTCCAAATCGGCCACAACTGCAAAATCGGTGCGCACACCGTTATCGCCGCCAAAACCGGCATTTCCGGCAGCGTCACCATCGGCAATTATTGTATTATCGGCGGCGGCGTCGGCACGGTCGGACACATCGAAATCGCCGATAAAACCACCATCGGCGGCGGCACATCCGTTACCCACAGCATTACCGAAAGCGGCCAGCATTTGGCCGGTATTTTCCCGATGTCGGGCTACAAAGACTGGGCGCGCAATGCCGTTTATATCCACCGTTTGAGCGAAATGAACAAACGCCTCAAAACGCTGGAAAAACAGCTTGCCGACAGCGACGAAGCCTAAAGGCGGCGCAAACAGTCCGCGCCCCGCATCCGAATACGTTTAAACCCAATACAAACAAGGAAAGACGAACATCATGGACGTACAACTCCCGATCGAAGCCAAAGACATTCAAAAACTTATCCCACACCGTTATCCGTTTTTGCAACTCGACCGCATTACTGCGTTCGAACCGATGAAAACCCTGACTGCGATTAAAAACGTCACCATGAACGAGCCGCAGTTCCAAGGCCACTTTCCCGACCTGCCCGTGATGCCCGGCGTGTTGATTATCGAAGCCATGGCGCAAGCGTGCGGCACACTCGCCATCCTCAGCGAAGGCGGCCGCAAAGAAAACGAATTCTTCTTCTTCGCCGGTATCGACGACGCCCGTTTCAAACGCCAAGTCATTCCCGGCGACCAACTGGTTTTTGAAGTCGAGTTGTTGACCAACAAACGCGGTATCGGCAAATTCAACGCCGTTGCCAAAGTCGACGGCCAAGTTGCCGTTGAAGCCGTGATTATGTGCGCCAAACGCGTGGTGTAAGAATGGGACAGGCCGTCTGAAAGTTCAGACGGCATCTTGCAGGTAATACCTGTATCAGACAGCAAGGAGACAGCATGACTCTTATCCATCCGACCGCCGTCATCGACCCTAAAGCCGAACTCGACTCCAGCGTCAAAGTCGGCCCATACAGCATCATCGGCCCCAATGTGCAAATCGGTGCGAATACCGAAATCGGCCCGCACGTCGTCATCAACGGCCATACGACCATCGGTGAAAACAACCGCATTTTCCAATTTGCCAGCCTCGGCGAAATTCCGCAGGACAAAAAATACCGCGACGAGCCGACCAAGCTGATTATCGGCAACGGCAACACCATCCGCGAATTTACGACGTTCAACCTCGGCACGGTCACCGGCATCGGCGAAACCCGTATCGGCGACGACAACTGGATTATGGCCTACTGCCACCTTGCCCATGACTGCGTGGTCGGCAGCCATACCATCTTCGCCAACAACGCCTCACTCGCAGGCCACGTTACCATCGGCGACTACGTCGTCTTGGGCGGCTACACGCTGGTGTTCCAGTTCTGCCAAATCGGCGACTACGCCATGACCGCGTTTGCCGCCGGCGTACATAAAGACGTACCGCCGTACTTCATGGCCGCAGGCTACCGCGCCGAACCGGCCGGCCTCAACAGCGAAGGTATGCGCCGCAACGGCTTCACGGCCGAACAGATTGCCTCTGTCAAAGATGCGTATAAAACCATTTACCATCGCGGCATTCCGTTTGAAGAAGCCAAGGCAGATATTCTGAAACGCGCCGAAACCCAAAGTGAATTGGCGGTATTTAAAGAATTTTTTGCACAATCCACACGCGGCATTATCCGTTGATTGATGGATTGAAGGCCGTCTGAAACTTTTTCAGACGGCCTTTGGATTGCAAAAATCCGCGCAGTAGGGCAGGTTTCTTGTCCGTTTGCTACTGATGCCGTCTGAAAACGGGCGGGCAAATGTCCGCACCCAAATCTTTTAGCTTCCGAACCTCAACAACACATGAACCCCAATCCTTCCCCCCTTATCGCCATCAGCGTCGGCGAAGCTTCCGGCGACTTGCTCGGCGCACACTTAATCCGTGCCATTAAGGCGCGTTGCCCGAATGCGCGGTTTACCGGCATCGGTGGCGAGCGCATGAAAGCGGAGGGTTTTGAGAGTTTGTACGATCAGGAAAAGCTGGCGGTACGCGGTTTTGTTGAGGTCATCAAACGCCTGCCGCAGATTTTGAAAATCCGCAAAGGTCTGGTGAGCGATTTAATCCGCCTCAAGCCGGATGTGTTTATCGGCATCGATGCGCCGGACTTCAATCTCGGCGTAGCGGAAAAACTCAAGCAGGCAGGCATTCATACTATTCATTACGTCAGCCCGTCGGTTTGGGCGTGGCGGCGCGAACGGGTCAATAAAATCGTGCATCAGGTCAACCGCGTGTTGTGCCTGTTTCCGATGGAGCCGCAGCTTTATATCGATGCCGGAGGCAAGGCTGAGTTTGTCGGCCATCCGATGGCGCAAACCATGCCGCTGGAAGCGGATAGGGCGGCGGCGCGGCAGAAGCTGGGCGTGCCTGTGGACGTGCCCGTGTTTGCCATATTGCCCGGCAGCCGCGTGAGCGAAATCGATTACATGGCGGCGGTGTTTTTTCAGACGGCCTTATTGCTGCTGAAACGCTATCCGCAGGCACAGTTTTTGCTGCCTGTGGCAACGGCCGCAACGCGCAAACGCATTAGCGAAATTTTGGCGCAGCCCGAGTTTGCCTCTCTTCCCATCACGCTGACCGACAAGCAGTCGGATACGGTTTGCACTGCTGCCGACGTGGTATTGGTCACCAGCGGTACAGCGACTTTGGAAGTGGCCTTGTGCAAGCGGCCTATGGTCATCAGCTACAAAATTTCGCCGCTGACTTATGCGTATGTGAAAAACAAAATCAAAGTGCCGCATGTTGGTTTGCCCAATATTTTGTTGGGTAAAAACGCTGTTCCCGAGTTGCTGCAACATGATGCCGTCCCTGAAAAACTGGCGCAGGCCGTGGCAGACTGGTATGACCGCCCTGAAGCCGTGGCCGCGTTGGAACAGGATTTCCACGCCTTGCATCTGTTGTTGAAAAAAGATACGGCGGCATTAGCGGCGGCAGCAGTATTGGAAGAAGCCGGATTTTCAGACGGCCTTAAAGACAATTAAGGAAAATACATGAATTTATTGGGAGCCTTGGCCAAGGTTGGCAGCCTGACGATGGTGTCGCGCATTTTGGGCTTTGTGCGCGATACGATTATTGCCCGTGCGTTTGGTGCAGGCATGGCGACGGATGCGTTTTTTGTCGCGTTCAAACTGCCCAACCTGCTGCGGCGCGTGTTTGCAGAAGGCGCATTTGCCCAAGCCTTTGTACCGATTTTGGCGGAATACAAAGAAACCCGCTCGCCCGAAGCCACGCAGGCGTTTGTGCGCCATGTGGCCGGTATGTTGTCGTTTGTGCTGGTCATCGTTACTGCGCTGGGCATACTAGCCGCGCCGTGGGTGATTTATGTTTCTGCGCCCGGTTTTGCCAAAGAAGCCGATAAGTTTCAGCTTTCCATCGACCTGCTGCGGGTGACGTTTCCTTATATCTTTTTGATTTCCTTGTCGTCTTTTGTTGGTTCGATACTCAATTCCTATCATAAATTCGGCATTCCCGCCTTTACGCCGACATTTTTGAACATCTCCTTTATTGTCTTTTCCCTGTTCTTCGTACCGTATTTCGATCCGCCTGTTATGGCTTTGGCGTGGGCGGTATTTGTCGGCGGCGTGTTGCAGCTGGTGTTCCAACTGCCTTGGTTGGCGAAACTGGGCTTCTTGAAAATGCCCAAACTCAGCTTTAAAGATGCGGCGGTTAACCGCGTAATGAAACAGATGGCCCCGGCTATTTTGGGCGTGAGCGTGGCGCAGATTTCCTTGGTTATCAACACCATTTTTGCCTCGTTTTTGCAGTCTGGCAGCGTGTCATGGATGTATTACGCCGACCGACTGATGGAATTGCCGACCGGCGTTTTGGGCGTGGCACTTGGTACGATTTTGTTGCCTACCTTGTCCAAACACGCAGCCAGTCAGGATACCGAGCAGTTTTCCGGCCTGCTCGACTGGGGTTTGCGCCTGTGTATGCTGCTGACCCTGCCTGCCGCCGTTGGCCTTGCCGTGTTGTCTTTCCCTCTGGTTACGACCTTGTTCATGTACCGTGAATTTACGCTGCACGATGCGCAAATGACCCAACACGCACTGATTGCCTATTCCTTCGGCTTGATCGGTCTGATTATGATTAAAGTGTTGGCTCCCGGTTTCTACGCCCGCCAAAACATCAAAACCCCCGTTAAGGTCGCTATTTTCACGCTGATTTGCACGCAGTTGATGAACCTTGCCTTCATTTCGCCGCTCAAACACGTCGGTCTGTCCCTCGCTATCGGTTTGGGCGCGTGTCTGAATGCAGGTTTGCTGTTTTTCCTTTTGCGCAAACACGGCATCTACCGCCCCGGTAAAGGATGGGCAGCGTTTTTGGTCAAAATGGTCATCTCTTTGGTCGTCATGGGCGGCGGTTTGTGGCTGGCGCAATATTATCTGCCGTTTGAATGGGTACACGTCGGCGGCTTTAAAAAAGCAGGTCAACTCTGCATCCTGATTGCCTTGGGCGGCGGCCTCTACTTTGTTTCCCTCGCCGCGCTCGGCTTCCGTCCGCACCATTTCCGCAGGGTAGAAAAATAAGCAACTGTAGTGCGTATTGCTTTGGCTTAAAGGCTATTCACTAAAAAGGCCGTCTGAAACATTTTCAGACGGCCTTTTCTTGCTTTACGTTTTAACTATAAAGCTTGGCTCCTTTTTTGATGAACTCAATCGCTTTTTCTTCCATGCCTTGCTGTTGGGCTTTTTGCTTGTCGGCGTAGTCGCGTACTTCCTGCGTGATTTTCATTGAGCAGAATTTTGGGCCGCACATCGAGCAGAAGTGGGCGATTTTCGCGCCTTCGGCGGGCAGGGTTTCGTCGTGGAAGCTCTCGGCGCGTTCGGGGTCGAGGCTGAGGCGGAATTGGTCGCGCCAGCGGAACTCGAAACGCGCCTTGCTCAGGGCGTTGTCGCGCAACTGTGTGCCCGGCCAGCCTTTGGCGAGGTCGGCGGCATGGGCGGCAAGTTTGTAGGTGATGATGCCGGTGCGCACGTCTTCTTTGTCGGGCAGGCCGAGATGCTCTTTCGGGGTAACGTAGCAGAGCATGGCCGTACCGTACCAGCCGATATTGGTCGCGCCTATGCCCGAGGTGATGTGGTCGTAGCCGGGGGCGATGTCGGTAACGAGCGGGCCGAGGGTGTAGAAAGGTGCTTCAAAGCAATGTTGCAGCTCTTCGGTCATGTTTTCTTTCACGCGTTGCAGCGGTACATGGCCGGGGCCTTCGATCATAACCTGTACGTCGTGTTCCCATGCTTTGGCGGTCAATTCGCCCAAGGTGTGCAGCTCGGCAAATTGGGATTCGTCGTTGGCATCGGCAATGCAGCCGGGACGAAGGCCATCGCCGAGGCTGAACGACACGTCGTAGGCTTTCATGATTTCGCAGATCTCGTCGAAATGTGTGTAGAGGAAGTTTTCCTGATGATGGGCGAGACACCATTTCGCCATGATAGAGCCGCCGCGCGATACGATGCCTGTGAGGCGGTCAGCCGTCATCGGTACATAGCGCAGCAATACGCCTGCGTGCAGGGTGAAATAGTCCACGCCTTGTTCTGCCTGTTCGATTAAGGTGTCGCGCACCAAATTCCAAGTCAAATCTTCGGCGATGCCGCCGGTTTTTTCCAAAGCTTGGTAAATCGGCACGGTGCCGATGGGGACAGGTGCGTTGCGGATAATCCATTCGCGCGTTTCATGGATGTGCGCGCCTGTGGATAAGTCCATAATCGTGTCCGCGCCCCAGCGCAGCGACCACACCATTTTTTCGACTTCTTCTGTCAGGCTGGAAGTGACGGCGGAGTTGCCCAAGTTGCCGTTGATTTTGACGCGGAAGTTGCGGCCGATAATCATCGGTTCGAGTTCGGGATGGTTGATGTTGGCAGGGATAATCGCGCGTCCGGCGGCAATTTCTTGGCGCACAAATTCGGGCGTGATTTGGTCGGGATGGGTCGGGATATTCGCGCCGAAACTTTGCCCTGCGTGTTGCTTCAAGAGCTTGGCGTATTCAGGCCGTCTGAAAAGTTCGTCCAGCTTCATGCGTTCGCGTATGGCGACAAACTCCATCTCCGGCGTAATGATGCCTTGGCGGGCGTAGTGGAGCTGGGTTACGTTGCGGCCTGCTTTGGCGCGGCGCGGGCGGGTGATTTGGTTGAAACGCAGATGGGCGGTTTTCGGATCGTGTGCGCGTTCGGTGCCGTATTCGCTCGACAGGGTAGGCAGGATTTCGGTATCGCTCCGTTCATCCAGCCATGCGGTGCGGACGTGCGGCAGACCCTGTTTTAGATCGATGTGTGCCGCCGGATCGCCGTATGCGCCGCTGGTGTCGTACACTGGAATCGGCGGATTGGCTTCCGTACCTTGCGCCGAGTAGGTGTCGTCCTGACGGATTTCGCGCAAAGGCACGCGGATGTCGGCGCGGCTGCCCGGGATATAGACGCGGTCGGAATTGGGATATTGGAAGCGGATGCCGATGTCTTCGCTCAAGTCGGAAAGACGGCGCGCCTCATCGCCGGTTTTTTTAGCAGTAGTCATAAAAAATTGCTCCTGTTTCTCGGTTATGAAATGGAAACAGGAGCATTGCTTTTTTTCAGACGGCCTTGTGGATATCTTCAATCAACCGTTTAAAATCACATTTGCCGAAACTCCCCACGCAGGTATTATCCTGTTCGGGTGTAAAGGGTATTTCTCAGCCGCTCGGTTTGAAAGCAGCACCCCTGTTTCTTTATTAACGAAAATTAAACCATGCGGACGGTTTTTTGTAAAGCGGCGTTTTTCGCATTTTCTGTCAAAAACGCTTGACAGCGATTCCATCTTTCCGTATAGTTACAACTTCTGACGCGGGATGGAGCAGCATGGTAGCTCGTCGGGCTCATAACCCGAAGGTCGTAGGTTCGAATCCTGCTCCCGCAACCAAATATAAAAATCCCCTGCAATTGCAGGGGATTTTGCTTTATGCAGCATTTATTGTTGCTTGGATTGATTGAAAGGCCGTCTGAACCATTGGGTTTCAGACGGCCTTTTTTATTGGCCGATGTTATCGGCGGCTAATTTGCTTTTGTCTTTTATTTTGAGTTTGTGTTTTTCAGACGGTCTATTGTTGCTCTGGATCGGTATCGTTGCGCAGGTGTTCTTTCAGGCGTTGCAACTCTTTTTTGTCCAACCATTTATTGCGCGAACGTTGCAACAGGATCACCAAAGCGGCGATTTCGTTGCGCATATTGGTACTGAGCCAGAGGAAGCCTTGCCAGTCGTAATGCAGGCGGGCGGCAGGTTTGCTTAGTTCGGTATTGAGCGAAGTATCGATGCGGATACGGCGGGCGTAGTGGCCTTTGATGAGGCGGACGGTCAGCCGAAGCTCGCGTTGGAGTTGGTTGAAATGGCGGTCGAGTAGGCGGATTTCGCTTTCGTTGAGCGTAGGCGCGCGCAGTTTGGCGGCAGTGGTCAGGAGCAGCTCGGTGGTGTTGACGATTTTGCGGTGGGCATGCTGCATGGCTTCCATCATATTGTTGCTGATGTGGCTTTCGCCGGATGTGGCGGCCAGATGGCTGCGGCTTTTGACCATGCGGGCGTTGATTTTGCGCATTTTAATCATGTTTTGCTCCAAACGCTCACGGGTCATGCGCTTGCCGTTGCTGATTTCGGCAATCATTTTGGCGCAGTCGGTGAGGTTGTCGGCAAGCATGAAGCGCCACATCAGGGTAGAGCGCAGGGGCAGGAGTTTGGCGGCGGCAATGGCGATGGCGGCACCAATCAAAACGTTCATGGCGCGCATCAGGCCGCTGTCGAGCCAGTGGTGGCTGCTGTCGCCGATGAGCATGCACATGGTCAAACCGGCAAGCATGGCGACATAACCGTTTTTGCCGACCGCAGACCAACCGGCCACTGCGCTGGCGGCACCGATAATCAGATAGAAGAAAACGCCGTCTTGCAAATAATGCTGGTTCAACCATAAAACGGCCAACCCGACGCCCAAACCGATGGCCGTGCCGAGCATCCGTTCGACTGCTTTGGAGTAAATCGCGCCTTGGAATTGCAGCATGCCGAGGACGACAAAGACGGTCATGCCGATCCACTCGCCGTGTTGCAGGTGGAAGACTTTGGCCAACAGGGTGGAAAACACGATTGCCAAGCCGAGGCGGAAGGCGTGGATATGGCGGCGATAGCGGTAGCGCTCGTAGGCGTTGAGCCAGCGTTCAGAAAAATGGAGGCGTTCGGATTGGGCAGGCATGTTGTAAGACGTATCGGTATGTGGGGATGTAAATTATAACTGATTGGTAAAACAGATGAAATTTGAACTGCTCTCAAACGGCTTGTCCTATTGCGGATTTTCTCTGCCGCAAGCGGATATAATGGAGGCTTTGAATCAGACAGGCGGTGAAGAAATGGCGACGATTTTAAGCGCAGGCGTGGACGAAGCGGGACGCGGCCCTTTGGTCGGCAGCGTATTTGCGGCGGCAGTGATTTTGCCGGAACATTTTGACCTGCCGGGTTTGACCGACTCAAAAAAACTGAGCGAAAAAAAGCGCGATATGTTGGTGCAGATGATTAAGGAACAGGCGGTTGCGTGGAGCATTGCCTTTGCCGATCCCGACGAAATCCTGCAACTGAACATCCTGCACGCAACCATGGCCGCGATGAAGCGCGCAGTCGAGGGGCTGTCGGTTACTCCCGACAAAGTGTGGATAGACGGCAACCGTGTACCGAAAGATTTGAATGTTCCTGCCGAAGCAGTGGTCAAAGGCGACAGCAAAATTATTGAAATCTCCGCCGCTTCGGTTTTGGCCAAAACCGCGCGCGATGCAGAAATGTATGAATTGGCGAAACGCTACCCGCAATACGGGTTTGACCGCCACAAAGGCTACGGCACGGCGCAACACTTGGCCGCGTTGAAACAATACGGCGTCTTGCCGGAACACCGCCGCGATTTCGCACCGGTCAAAACCTTATTGGCACAAGGCAATCTGTTTGAAGAATGAGAGCATAGCAAAAGGCCGTCTGAAATCTTTCAGACGGCCTTATTTTTGGAAAAGTATTATTTCAACGCAGCCAAACACTCTTTAATCAACTCAGGGCCGCGATAAATCAAACCGCTGTACACTTGAACCGCACTGGCGCCCAAGCGGATTTTTTCTGCCGCGTCCGCGCCGTTCATGATGCCGCCGACGCCGATAATCGGCAGCTTGCCGTCAATGCGTTCCGCTAAAAGTTTCAACACCTGATTGCTTTTCTCGCGTACGGGCAAGCCACTTAAGCCGCCTTGTTCGCCTGCAAGCGGATGGCTGCCCAAGCTTGATTTGTCGATGGTTGTGTTGGTGGCGATGATGCCGTCCATTTCCACGGATTTGACCACATGGGCGATGTCGTCGATTTGCGCTTCGTCTAAATCCGGCGCGATTTTGACTGCCAGCGGCACATATTTGCCATGCGCGGCCGCCAGTTGCGCCTGTTTGTTTTTCAAGGCTTCCAACAATGCGCTCAATTCGTCGCCGCCTTGCAAAGCGCGCAGGTTTTTCGTATTGGGAGAGGAAATATTGACCGTGATGTAGCTCGCGTGGGCGTAGGCTTTTTCCAAGCAAATCAGATAATCGTCGGCCGCGTTTTCAATCGGCGTAACGGCATTTTTACCGATGTTGATGCCCAAAATGCCTTTAAAGCGGCTGTTTTCAATGTTGCGGATCATCGCATCGATGCCGTGGTTGTTGAAACCCATGCGGTTGATGATGCCTTGGTGTTCGGGAACGCGGAAAAGGCGCGGCTGCGGATTGCCCGGCTGCGGCTTGGGCGTTACCGTGCCGATTTCGACAAAGCCGAAACCCAAAGCGGCAAACGCATCGATACACTCGCCGTTTTTGTCCAAACCTGCCGCCAAGCCGACCGGATTGGGCAGCTGCAAGCCCATCAGCTCGGTTGGCCGAGTGTGGCTGTCCACTTTGGGCAGCAGGCCGAGTTTTTCGATAGAACGCAAACTGTTGAGCGTGAAATGATGGGCCTTTTCTGCATCGAAACGGAACAGGATAGGGCGGACGAGTGAATACATGGCGGCAGCTTTCTGAACGGTTGATGAATTTGGCGTTATTTTACCTGAAACCGTCAAACTGCCCCAAACGTCTGTATCGATATGATTTTATTGTTTGGCGTCAAATGAAAATAAATAGGGCTTTTGCGTGTAATCGGATAGTTCATTAAAATGGTAAAAGAGAGGCTTTTCAGACGGCCTGATGGATGTATCAAAAGGCCGTCTGAAAAGTTTTGATTTGATTGTTTACCTGATACAGGAATATTTTTATGAAACAGGCGGTTGATCCTTATGCGAGTTTCCGTGAGCTGACGTTGCGGGGGATAATTCTCGGCGCGTTGATTACGGTGATTTTTACGGCATCCAATGTGTATTTGGGCTTGAAGGTGGGCCTGACTTTTGCGTCTTCGATTCCGGCTGCGGTGATTTCGATGGCGGTTTTGAAGTTTTTTAAAGGCAGCAATATTCTGGAAAATAATATGGTGCAGACTCAGGCTTCGGCCGCGGGTACGCTCTCCAGTATTATTTTTATTCTGCCGGGTTTGCTGATGGCCGGTTATTGGGCGGGCTTCCCGTTTTGGCAGACAACGCTGCTGTGTATGTCCGGCGGTATTTTGGGCGTGATTTTCACTGTGCCTTTGCGTTATGCAATGGTGGTGAAGAGCGATTTGCCTTATCCGGAAGGTGTGGCAGCGGCCGAGATTTTAAAGGTCGGCGACCATGATGCGGACCAACAGGAAGGCGGCAGCGGTATCAAGGAATTGGTGTCGGGCGGCGCTCTGGCGGGTTTGATGAGCTTCTGCGCAAGCGGTTTGCGCGTGGTGGCGGACAGCGCGAGCTTTTGGTTTAAAGGCGGCGCGTCGGTGTTCCAAGTGCCGATGGGCTTTTCTTTGGCCTTGCTGGGCGCGGGTTATTTGGTCGGCCTGACCGGCGGTATCGCGATTTTGCTGGGTATTTCGATTGCCTGGGGCGTGGCCGTGCCTTATCTGTCGGCGCATATTCCGCAACCTGCCGATATGGAGATGATTCCTTTTGCGATGTCTTTGTGGAAGGAAAAAGTCCGTTTTATCGGCGCGGGTACGATCGGTATTGCGGCGATTTGGACGCTGTTGACTTTGATGAAACCGATGGTCGAGGGTATGCGCCTGTCTTTCCGTAATTTCGGCGGCGCGCAGATGACCGAGCGCACGGAACAGGATTTGTCGCCTAAGGCGATGATTGCCTGGGTGTTGGCGATGATGCTGGTGTTGGGCGTGTCCTTCTTCCACTTTATCGGCGACTCGCATATTTCCGGCGGTTTGGCTTGGCTGTTGGTGGTCGTATGTACGCTGCTGGCTTCGATTATCGGCTTTTTAGTGGCCGCGGCTTGCGGTTATATGGCCGGTTTGGTCGGTTCGTCTTCCAGCCCGATTTCGGGTGTGGGCATCGTCTCTATCGTTATCATTTCGCTGGTGTTGCTGCTGGTCGGCGAATCCGGCGGCTTGATGGCGGATGAGGCAAACCGCAAATTCCTGCTGGCGTTGACGTTGTTTTGCGGCGCATCTGTGATCTGTGTGGCTTCAATTTCCAATGACAACCTGCAGGATTTGAAAACGGGTTATCTGGTAAAAGCGACGCCTTGGAAACAGCAGGTTGCGCTGATTATCGGCTGCGTTGTCGGTGCATTGGTGATTTCGCCTGTGTTGGAGCTTTTGTATGAAGCCTACGGCTTTACCGGCGCGATGCCGCGTGAAGGCATGGATGCGGCCCAAGCCCTTGCCGCGCCTCAGGCAACTTTGATGGCCACCATCGCCCAAGGTATTTTCTCACACAATCTGCAATGGGATTATATTTTCACCGGCGTGGCCATCGGCGTGGCGTTGATTGCGGTCGATTTCACATTGCGCAAATCTTCCGGCGGCAAGCGTGCTTTGCCGGTATTGGCCGTGGGCATGGGCATTTACTTGCCGCCGTCTGTGAATATGCCGATTGTGATCGGCGCGGTATTGGCGGCGGTGTTGAAATCCGTCATCGCCAGCCGTCAAGAAAACCGTGAAGGCCGTCTGAAAAATGCGGAACGTATCGGTACGCTGTTCTCTGCCGGTTTGATTGTCGGCGAGAGCCTGATCGGTGTGATTATGGCGTTTATCATTGCCTTCTCCGTAACCAACGGCGGTTCGGATGCGCCTTTGGCCCTGAACTTGGAAAACTGGGATACGGCCGCCAAATGGCTGGGCTTGGCGTTTTTTGTTTTCGGTATGTTCGTGTTTGCACGTCGCGTGTTGAAAGCAGGACGCTAAGTTTGTAGGTTGAGAAAAGGCCGTCTGAAACTTTGGTTTCAGACGGCCTTTTTATCTCTTAACGCTGATTCAAACAATCTGCAATCGCTTTGGCAATTTTGGCACTGGCGCCTTGGTGTTGCGAAATGAATTGCTCAGTGTGGCTGATCAGCTGTTGGCGCAGCGTTTCGTCGTCGAGGTATTGGCGCGTGGTTCTGTACCAGGCTTCGGCGGTTTCGACGCGGACGGCGGCTTTGGCTTCGACTGCGCCTTTGCAGGCTTGGGCGAAGTTGTAGTTGGAGTAGCCGAAGAGGGTGGGGACGTGGCAGGAGATGGGTTCGATGATGTTTTGGCAGCCGGCATCAACGAGGCTGCCGCCGACGAAGGCAATGTCTGCGCTGAGGTAGTAGGCGGCAAGTTCGCCCATGCTGTCGCCTATCCAAACTTGTGTATCGGGGGAAACGGGTTGTCCGTCGCTGCGTTTTTGGACGGTATAGCCAAGCGATTTGGCAGTATCGTAGGCCGTCTGAAAGTTTTCAGGGTGGCGCGGTACGATGACCAGCAAGGCATTGCCGCGGTAGCCCTGCCATGCTTTGAGGAGCAGCTCGGCTTCGTCTGTGCCTTTGTACACGCGCGTGCTGGCGCAGACGACGACGGGGCGTGCGCCGATGCGTTCTTTAAAGGCGACGGCAAGCGGGCGCGAGTCGTCGGGGGGCGCGATGTCGTATTTGGTGTTGCCGCAGACGTGGACATTGGACGCGCCGATGAGGTGCAGGCGTTCGGCATCGGCGGCGGTTTGGGCAAAGCAGCCGGAGAGAGTCTGCATGGCAGGCTCGACCAGCTTGCGGATTTTGAGGTAGCCGCGTTGGGATTTTTCAGAGAGGCGTGCGTTGGCCAAAAAGAGGGGAATGCCTGCTTCTTTGCAACCCTGCATCAGGTTGGGCCAGATTTCGGTTTCCATCAAAATGCCACAGATGGGGCGGTGTTCGGCTAAAAATCGGGCGACCCATTCGGATTTGTCGTAGGGCAGGTAACGGCATTGCGCATCGGGGAACAGGGATTGCGCGGTGGCGCGGCCGGTCGGTGTCATTTGGGTAATCAAAAACGGCGAGTCGGGAAAATGGCGGCGCAATGCCTGCACCAAAGGCTCGGCCGCACGCGTTTCGCCGACGGATACGGCGTGTATCCAAATCGGGTGTTGTACAGGATTGGGATACGCCTGCCCGAAACGCTCGTCCCAATGCTCGAGATAGGCTGGGGATTTGAGGGCGCGGCGGCGCAGGTGGCGGCGGATCAGGAAGGGGGCGAGGTGCCACAGCGTGGCGTAAAGGCGGCGTATCATGCTTACGGGTCTTATGTCGGAATAGGCCTATTTTATCGGAAACTGAAACGGAAGATATAGCTTTGATGCGTGTTTTACGCAAAGGAAACAGGCCGTCTGAAAGGTTTCAGACGGCCTTTAATACAGGCATAAAAGCGTTTACTTCACTTGCGCCATATATTTTTTCAGACGGCCTTTGCTTTGCATGGCGCGGTTTTCCATTTCATCGACAACGGCTTGCGCTTTGGCTTTGTTTACCGGCTTGCCGACCTGAATCACGCCGCTCATGTTCATCATGCGGTGCGGCGGGCAGGTATAGACATATACGCCTTCTTTGTCGAGCTTGAGCGTGAAGTCTTTACCGTCTTCGGAGAGGAAGTCGGCAACGCCGTCGGGCAGGGCTTTGCTTTGCACCCAGTGGCCGCTGTTAGTAGCTTTGAAGGTAACAGTGTCGCCGACTTTGGCGTTGACGTAGCCGGGCTCGAACACCATGCTGCCGTCTTTGCCGTTGTCGAGCATTTTGATTTCGTGGTTGGCGGCGTATGCGCTCAGGGAAGCGGTCAGCATCAGGAGGAAGAGTGATTTTTTCATGGGAAAGTCCTTTTTTGTGAAGAGTATAAAATGATTGCTGGGGCCGGTTTCTTGATGGCAGATTTCCCAGCTAGGATTGCCGCATTGGGCGAATAACGGGCAGGCCTTTGCTGTCGTATAAGAGCTCGATGTCCACTTTATACAGCCTGCCGATCATGTCCGCCTGCAACACGTCCTGCGGCGCGCCCTGCGCCTGTACTTTGCCTTCGCCGAGCAGAATCACGCCGTCTGAAAACTGCGCGGCGAGGCTCAAATCGTGCAACACCATCAACGTAACCAGATTGTGTTCGTGCGTGTATTGCACCACGCGCTCTAAAAGGTTGAGCTGATGGTGCATATCCAGCGCGCTGACCGGTTCGTCCAGCATCAGGATTTCGGGGCGGCGCAGCATGACTTGGGCAAACATCACGAGCTGCCGCTGTCCGCCGGAAAGCCGCATAACGTCTCGGTGCGCCAGATGGCCGATGCCCAGCTCCGCCATGATACTTGCGGCTTCGTGCAGCAGTTCGTCGCCGACGTGCATGTGCAGCGCGTCCATGCGGCCGAGCAACACGACTTCCAGCGCGGTCAGCGAGGCTTCGGCGGCGGTGTCCTGCGGCATATAGCCTATGCGTTTGCGCCAGCTTTGCAGGTGGATTTTGCTCAACACTTCGTCGCCGTAGCGGATGGTGCCTTTGTGCGCCACTTCGCCGAAAATCGTTTTCATCAGTGAGGATTTGCCCGTGCCGTTGGGGCCGAGCACGGAATAGACTTTGCCTTGTTCCAGCGTCAAATCGATATTGTCGGCGACCACATAATCGCCGCGCCGGATGTGTACGTTTTCAAGTTTCAACATTTCAGACGGCCTATCGTTTCGTTAATACAATCCAGAAGAAGAACGGCACGCCGACAAACGACGTAACAATCCCCACCGGAAACAGCGCGCCCGGGATAATCACCTTGGACAACACGCTGGCTACCGACAAAAACGCCGCCCCCGCCAGCATCGCGCCGGGCAGGAAGAAACGTTGGTCTTCGCCCAAAAGAATCCGCGCCACATGCGGCGCAACCAAGCCGATAAAGCCGATCACGCCGACAAAACTGATGGCTGTCGCCGTCATTACCGCCACCAACACCAGCGTTTTCAGGCGTAAAAATTGCAGATTGATGCCCAGCCCGACGGCGCGTTCTTCGCCCAAGCGCAGCGCAGTCAGCTTCCACACATCGCGCGAAAGCAGAAACACGCATACCGCCGTAACCGCCGCCGTAACGATGACTGTTTCCCAAGTCGCCTTGGTCAGGCTGCCGAACAGCCAAAACAGAATCTGCTGCGAAATCTCAGGCGCGGCGATAAATTGAATCAGCGACAAAATCGACTGAAACAGGAACAACAGCGCAATCCCCACCAACACCAACATCGCCGAATTGAAGCGGCGCGCTGAGGCAAACAGAAACAAGATGCCCGAAGCCAGCATGGTCATCACAAACGCGCCGATGGGAACGGCGACCGTTTCAGGCAGCCCGAAACCGCCGAACGCAATCACCGCTGACGCGCCCAAACCCGCCGCCGCCGCCAAGCCCAGCGTATAAGGGCTGGCCATCGGGTTGTTCAGGAGCGTTTGAATTTCCGCACCGCCGACACCTAAAGCCGCGCCGACCACCAAGGCCATCACCGCAATCGGCAGGCGCAAATCCATCACAATCAGGCGGTTCATTTCATCGACTTCGGGTTTGCCCAGCAAAACATTGACCACTTCGCCGACGGGCAGCGTGTCCGTCATCGCAGGGCCGGTGGCGATGTCGAATAGGAAACTGACCGCTGCGATGACTAAAAACATCAACACAATCAACCAACGCTTGCCTTCCAACTTGCGCTGGTTTTTCACAATCTCGGCGACAACCGAATCATTCATGTTTCAAACCTTTAAAAAAGAGTGTTGTGAAAGGGGAGAACAGGTTTGCCTTTTTCTTCCGCAAAAATTTCAGACGGCCTTCCGATTTAAAAGGCCGTCTGAAAATCTAAATTACCTTATTGTCCTTTCGGATAGAGGTAGAACGTGCCGTTCGGTACGACGGGCAGGTTTTGGCGGTAGAAGTCCAGATAGGTCTTCTCAGGGTTGAAATCCTTAAACAACTGCGGATAAATCGCTTTGGCCATAAACTGAATCGACGCGCTGTCGGACAGCGTGCGCGAGTTGGCGTGGTAGGCGGCGTAGAGGCGGTTGTTTTTAATCGCAGGCAGGTTGGCCCAGCCGGCGCGTTTGGCAAAGCCTGCCAAGCGTTTTTCCGCTTCGGCTTTTGGAATGCCCCAGCCCATCACCATGGCGGCAGGGTTTTTCTTCAATTCGGTTTCGCGGCCGGTAATCACGATCACGTCGGGTTTGGCGGCGAGGACTTTTTCAGGATTGATCGGGCCGTAGAATTCGACCGAAGAAGCGGCGATATTGTTGCCGCCGACCAGTGTCGCCATCGAACCCCACATGCTCTTGCCGAAGGTAACGCTGTGTTCGGCAGGGCCTTTGTTGCCGAACTCGATATAGACTTTAGGCTTGGGCAGGTTGGCTTTTTGCACGCGCGCCTGGATGGTGTCGGCGATGCGTTTGTAGTCTGCCGCCAGTTTGTCGGCTTTTTGCTGCTGTCCGGTCAATGTACCGATGAGCTTGGTCGATTGAACGTGTTTGGCCACTGTTTGCGCGTTGTAGTCCAACACGACGATGGGGATGCCGGCTTTGTTGATGCGGTCGAGATCGGAACCCAAAGCCTTGTATTGCCATTCGGCCAAAACCAGCAAATCAGGTTTCAGCGCCAATACTTTCTCAATCGAAAAAGTGCCGACTTCCACTTCGCCCACGTCGGTCAGCTGATTCAGTTTAGGCACGGCTTTGCTGAATGCCGCCCAGCTTGGCGGCGCCCAGTCGGCCCAAACTGCTTTGGAAAAACCGACAACGTTGTCCAGCGCGGTTTTACCGCCGATGGCCATGTAGTCTTGATAGTAGAAGCCCAACACCACGCGCTTGGCAGGCAGGTCGACAGTTACCTTACGGCCGAGGATATCGGTCAGCTGAACGGGTTTGGCAAAAGCGGATACGGAGCCGACTGATAAAGCTGCGGCGGCAATCAAAGCAGAAAGTTGCGTAAATCTCATGAATCATTCCTTTAAAATATGATGATAATTACTATCTTTTTATAAATTTATAAGGTATTGAATCTTTTTTCAAGTGAATGTAGGGATAGACATATTTCGAAATAAAAAGTTTCATCATTAAAACGAAGGGATAGTGTTTATATAGGGCTTTGGTGTACTGAAGACCTAGTAAAAAGGAATGATATGGGGTACCTAAAGCCATAGTGGGCAGTAGCTGGAATGGATCGGTAAAGGGTTTTTTATTGCAAAAAAATAAAAGGTATTCGGTTGAAAACAAGGCCGTCTGAAACCTTGCAATCAGGGTTCAGACGGCCTTTGGTGGAGGCATAAAAGTTTTATTTCACTTGCGCCCTATATTTTTCAGACGGCCTGTAAGCAGTATTTGGGAAAAATGAAAAAGGTTGGTTTTTGAAATGGCGAAATAGGGAAGAAGAGGGCTTAAGGGAGAGTCGGGCGTAAACCCAAAATGGGGACGAATAAAAGGGCGTGTATCGAAACACGCCCTTTTTAGAGATTCAGACGGCCTGTGATTCCGCCTGTTCGCTTTGGTTGAGGATTTTAATCAGTTTTTCGGCTTTTTCCGGGTCTTCGCAGCGCAGGATTTTGGCGGCATCGTTTTCGAGATGGCCAGTGTGGCTGTGCAGGATGATGTTTTTAACCGAAAGCAGGTTGTTGGGGTTCATGGAGAAGCGGCGCAAGCCCATGCCGAGCAACAGTCGGGTGAAGACGGTATCGCCGGCCATTTCGCCGCAGATGGACACGCCTTTTTCCATGCGGTTTGCGGTGCGGATGATGTGTTGCAGCGTTTTGAGGACGGCAGGGTGGCCGGGTTGGTAGAGGTGGCTGACGCTGTCGTCGCCGCGGTCGACCGACAAGAGGTATTGAATCAGGTCGTTGGTGCCTATGGAGATGAAATCGACGAGCTTGAGGATGCTGCCGACGGTCATGGCGGCGGATGGGATTTCAATCATGCAGCCGATGCTGACCGGGCCGAAGGCTTCGTCGCGTTCGGCGAGTTGGCGTTGGGCCGTGTCCAGATGGATAAGGCATTGGCGCACTTCGGAAATAGACGTAATCATCGGCCACATCATGCGCACGGGGCCGTGGGTGGCGGCGCGGAGGATGGCGCGCATTTGGGTGCGGAACATGACCGGCTCGGCGAGGCACAAACGGATGCCGGTCAGGCCGAGCGCGGGGTTGAGGCTGCCGTTGGGCGTGCTGTTTTGGCCGAACCAGCGCGGATTTTTATCGACGCCCAAATCGACGGTGCGGATGGTGATGTTTTTGCCTTTGAGTTTTTTGACGATGCCGGCATAGACTTCGTATTGTTCGTCTTCGGTCGGCATGTTGTCGCGGTTGAGGTAGAGGAATTCGCTGCGGAACAGGCCGACGCCGTCTGCGCCGAAGTTGTGCAGGGCTTTGATGTCTTCGGCGGATTCGATGTTGGCGAGCAACTCAATGTTGATGCCGTCGGCCGTGGTGGCGGCGGTTTTTTTGATTTTGTTGAGTTCGCGCTTGTGGCTGCGGTATTCGCGGGCGAGGCGGCGGTATTCGTTGAGGACGACTTCGTCGGGATCGATGATGAGGACGCCGTTGATGCCGTCGACGATGACGATTTCGTTTTCGGTGATGAGTTTGCGGGCGTTGTGCAGGCCGATGACGGAAGGGATGTCGAGGCTGCGGCCTAAGATGGCGGTGTGGCTGGTCGGGCCGCCGGCATCGGTTACGAAGGCGGTAATGTGCTGCTCTTTGAATAGTACGGTATCGGCAGGCGAGAGGTCGTGCGCGATGAGGACGGTATCGTCAAACAGGTTGCCGGCGAGGTTGATTTCGTTGCTTTGGCCGACAAGGTTGTTGTGGATGCGGCGGACGACTTGGAGCATGTCCTGTTTGCGTTCGCGCAGGTAGTCGTCGTCGATGCTGTCGAACTGGGCGGCAAGCTTGTCGCTTTGCAGTTTCAATGCCCATTCGGCGTTGATTTTCTGCTCGCGCAAAATGTCGATGGGTTCGCGCGAGAGGGTGACGTCGGTCAGCAGCATCAGGTGCAGGGAGATGAACGCACCCAATTCGGTCGGGGCATTTTCGGGAATCGCACCGCGTAACTGTTCCAATTCTTTGCGCGTGGCTTTGATGGCGTTGTCGAAACGGGCGACTTCGGCATCGAGTTTGTCGGGATCAATGTCGTATTGGGGGACTTCCGTTGTGCCGCGCGTGATGAGGTGGGCGTGGCCGATGGCAATGCCTTTGCCCGCGGCTACACCGTGTAGGACGATGCTCATTATTCGCCCTCGCCGAAGTAGTCGTTGATGAGGTCGGTCAACGCTTGCATGGCGGCGGCTTCGTCTGCGCCTTCTGTTTCCAGCTCAATCACGGTGCCTTTGGCGGCGGCCAGCATCATCAGGCCCATGATGCTTTTGCCGTTGACGCGGTTGCCGTTTTTGGTGACCCAGACTTCGCTTTGGAATTGGGAGGCGGTTTGGGTGAATTTGCTGGAGGCGCGCGCGTGCAGGCCGAGTTTGTTGATGATTTCGATTTCTTGTTTGAGCATGGATGTCCCCTAAATGTAATGTTCGTAAAGTGAATGTTTTCAGACGGCCTTAGCCGTGTTCTTTGCACACCAGGTCTTCAGGTGCGGATGTAATGGCGAAAATGCCCCGGATGGCGGCTTCTTTGACGGTTTCGGTGAAGTCGGAGAGGTTTTCGGCTTGTGATGAGTATTGGATGGCTTTAATCATCATCGGGGCGTTGAGGCCGGTCAGGATGGCGGATTTGTTTTCGCGCACCAGCCGGCGTGCGGCGTTGCATGGGGTTGCGCCGAAGATGTCGGTCATGATCAGCACGCCGCGGTTGTTGGGAAATTCCTGCAATGCGGCGATGGCGTTGTTGATGATGTCGTTTTGATCCTCGTCGGGCTGTACGCCGAGGATGTGGAGATTTTCGGGGAAGCCGTTGGGAAAGAAATGGTCGGCCAAACCGCGATAGGCTTCACCTATGGTTTCATGTGTAATGATTAACAAACCTATCATGATGTGTTCCTAGCATGGGGGTTGAGGCCGTCTGAAGATTTTTCAGACGACCTTTGTTTTATTTATTGTTTAAGGCGTAGATTTCGCCGAGGTTGCGCCAGCAGCCGGCGGCATCCATGCCGTAACCGAAGACGTAGCGGTTGGGCACGTCCAAACCGACATAATCGGCTTTGGTCGGTTTTTCTTTGTCGATCAGCTTGTTGGCAAACACGGCCGCACGGCAGCTTGCCGCGCCCATTTCCAACAGTTTTTCCTGAATGGCGGCCATGGTGTGGCCTTCGTCTAAAATATCGTCCAAAACGACTACATGACGGCCTTTGATTTGCTCGGGGTCAGGCATGCGTTTCCAGTTGAACGCGCCGCCTGCGAGTTTGTCGCCGTAGCGGGAAACGTGGACATAGTCAAAGTCCAAAGGGAAGCGCAACAGCGGCAGCAGCTGCCCTGTAAACACCACCGCACCACCCATGACAGGCAGGAGCAGGGGGTATTTGTCGCCCAAGTCGCGGGTGATGTCGTCGGCAACTTTTTGCAAGGCCGCGCGGCATTGTTCTTGGCCAAACAGCAAGTCGGCATTGTCCAGCATGGCTTGGGTTTCAAGGCGTTTGGTTTCTAAGTCAGTCATGATAGGGTCGTGTTGAGTGCGTTTAAAAACAAATTATATAGCGGATTCAATCAATTTTCGATACAAGGCGCGGCAATAGTGTGGTGAAAGTGAAGGGAATTTAAGCAGATCATGTTCAGACGGCCTTTTGTCCTTCCGCTTCGTCCACCAGCAAAAATGCCGTCAAAGCCAAAGCGGTCAATACCGCCGTCAACACCATCGCCCGTCCGTAATTGTCTGCACCGGCGCGCCCGAGATAATCGTAAATCAAGGTGGTCAGCGTCTGCCATTCGGGACGCGACAGGAACAATGTGGCCGCAAATTCGCCGATACACGTTGCCGAAGCCAAAGTCAGGCCGCGCCGCAAAGCCGGTTTCAATAAAGGCGCGGTTACATAACAGGCCGTCTGAAAACCATTTGCGCCCATGGTGCGCGCCGCCGCCGCGTAATCTTTGGGCAAACCATCCCACGCGGCCAGTACGTCTTTGGCCACAAACGGATACGCCAACAGCGCGTAAGTCGCCGTCAGCAGCCACAGCGAAGCCGTCCACTGCGGATAGAGCAGCAAAACGCCAAACGCGATGCACACGGGCGACACCATAAACGGCAAAAACATCAGCGCGCGCAACCACGCCATTTGCCGTGCCGCCGCCGCATACAGCACGCCCAAAACCGTCGCCGCCGCCACCGCTGCCGCAGAGAAACGGACGGTGTTCCACACAGCCGCCCACGTTTGCGCTTCCAGCAAGACTGCCCACGAAGAGCCTGCCGATACCGCTTTGAGCCATACCGCCGCCAAAGGCAGCAGGCAGCACACTGTCAACATTACCAATACCGTTGCCGTCAGCCATTTTTCCCAAGCCCATATCGGCGCACGCGGAGGCAAAGGCGATACCGACTTATCCACAGCCACGCGCCTGCTCCAATACGCATACAAACCGCCTGCCGCCGCCGTAACCGCCAGCACCAGCCACACCAACACCGACGCACGCGCCATGTCCAACTCATACGCCACCAGCCGGTAGATTTCCACTTCCACTGTTGCAAAACGTTCGCCGCCGAGCAGTAAGGCCAGCCCGAAGCCTGAAAAACAATATAAAAACACCAGACACGCGCCACCGGCAACCCATGCGCGCACCACCGGCCATTCGACCCAGAAAAACCGCCGCCACGCGTCCGCGCCCAAAGATTGTGCCGACAGTAACCGCGCCTGCGGCACACGCACAAATCCCTGATACGCCGAGCGCACCAAAACCGGCAGGTTGAAAAACACGTTGCCGTAAATCAGCAGCCACGGCGTGTCCTGCCAACCTGCCGCCAGCATGCCGTGTGCGCCAAACAAAGCCAGCACGCCCATGCCTGCCACCAAAGTCGGCATCACAAAAGGCAGCATCAGCAGGCGTAAAACCGTGCGCCGTCCGGCAAAGTCCATCCGTGCTAGCACCCACGCCGCAGGTACGCCCAAAGCCGTGACCAAGACGCAGGTTAAAACCGCCTGCGCCACCGTCCAGCCCAAGCGCAGGCGCATATAGTCATCAGCTACCACTTCCGCCCAAGCGCCTTCGCCGTCGTAAAACGCCAGCGACAGCAAAGGCGCGGCCACCATGACCGCCAAGAAACCTAAAGGCAGAAGCAACAGCGCAAACCGCCGAATCCAAACCTGCATCGATGCGTACCCGAGAATAAAAACGCCTATTTTAGCCCGAGTTCGGCATAGAAGGTGGTATTCCTGCCCTTGTTTTCAGACGGCCCGGGCAGCCTGACGGATAAAACCGCCGTTTCTTCAAATTTTCCAAATATTTACGAAATCTCTTCAAAAAGGCAACATAATTGGTTGGGCATTTTTGTTACAATGCCGCCGATTCAAAAAACCAAACAAATCAAAAACAAGGAAACATTATGACCGCTACACGCCCACAAACCTACGATGCCGTCGCGCGCGCGTTGCATTGGCTGACCGTACTCGGTTTCATCGGCATCCTCTCCACCATTACCGTTTGGACCATCTACGATGGCGAAGAATGGGTCAAATCGCTCTTCGGCGTGCATAAATCCATCGGTTTCATCACGTTGCTGGTGATTGCCGTGCGCATTGTTTGGGCTTTGCTCAATGCGTCCAAACGTCCTGCCGCCGACAGCTTTGCCGCCAAAGCAGGCCACCTTGCCCTTTACGTCCTCATGCTCGCCGTTCCCGTTATCGGCATGATCCGCCAATACGGCGGCGGCCGCGGCCCGTTGAAAGTATTCGGTGTCGAAGTGATGCAGGGTTCGCCTGAAAAAATCGAATGGATGTCCAACCTCGGCAATATGGCGCACGGCAAACTCGGCTGGCTGCTTTTTGCGCTTGTCGCCGGCCACATCGCCATGGTTGTCGTCCACCGCATTCAAGGCCACGACGTTTTGTACCGTATGATCGGCCGCCGTTCTTAAGTGTAAAACGGTAAACAGCCAAGGCCGTCTGAAAACAGTTTGACCAAGCAAAACTGTTTTCAGACGGCCTTTTTGTATTTGTGTTAATCTGAAAAAAGTAGGGCAGGCATTTTGCCTGACGTTGTCTAAATACTGTAAACCGTACCGAGAAACACCATGACTGCTCCCATTCTCGCCATCACTTCCGGCGAACCGGCCGGCATCGGCCCCGACATCTGCCTCGATTTGGCTTTCGCCGACCTTCCTTGCCGCCCCGTTGTTTTGTGTGACAAAAACCTGTTGGCGCAAAGGGCCGAACAGCTCGGCAAATCCGTCATCCTGCGCGACTTCCAAACCCAAGCGGCTGATCCTTTGCCCAAGGGCGAACTCGAAGTCCTGCATATTCCTTTAGATGCCGAGTGTCGGGCAGGCGAACTCAATCCTGCCAATGCCGCGTATGTTCTCCGGCTGCTGGATACGGCGTATCAAGGCATTTCAGACGGCCTGTTTGCCGGTATGGTGACCGCGCCGCTGCATAAAGGCATCATCAACGATGCCCACGCAGGCAACGGCTTTTTTAGCGGCCATACCGAATACCTCGCCGAAAAAAGCCATACCGAACAAGTTGTCATGATGTTGACCGGCGGCGGCCTGCGCGTAGCATTGGTCACCACTCATCTGCCGCTGAAAGACATTTCCGCCGCCATCACGAAGCCTTTAATCGAGTCGGTTGTCCGCATTCTTGAACACGACCTGCGCCATAAGTTCGGCATAGCCAATCCGGCCATCCTCGTTACTGGCCTCAATCCCCACGCCGGCGAAGGCGGCCATTTGGGACACGAAGAAATCGATACCATTATTCCGGCACTTCGTGCCCTTCAGGCCGAAGGCATAGACGCACGCGGCCCTTATCCGGCCGATACCGTGTTCCAACCCTTCCTGCTCAAAGATGCCGACGCCGTCCTCGCCATGTATCACGACCAAGGGCTGCCGGTGCTCAAATATGCCGGTTTTGGTGAAGGCGTGAACATCACCCTCGGCCTGCCCTTTATCCGCACTTCCGTCGACCATGGTACTGCCTTGAACTTGGCAGGCACAGGCAAAGCTGATTCCGGCAGTTTGATTACCGCTGTCCGCGCCGCGCTCGATATGGCGCACAATATGCAGAAACAGGCCGTCTGAAACGTGAAGGTTTAATCGTTTGCAGGCGTAATGTGTTCCTGTAAAAGCATCATCAGGGAGCATCTGCCTGCTGATTTGATGAAGTCGATGGATGTTTGGACAATAATCAGCGTTTTATTTTAAAAACCATATAAAAAGGCCGTCTGAAGCCCCATGTTTTGGGTTTCAGACGGCCTTTTGGTTTTTTGGTTTACCAAATTTCAGACAAAGTTTCTTTGACTTTGGCCTTCACTTCCGCACCGAAGCGGCGGCTGAGCATTTTGCTGAAATCGTCTTGCGGCGTGTAGTTGACCAGCTCGGGGGCTTTGACAACATCGCGGGCAACGCTGTAAATGCTGCCGAAGTCGTCAATCAGGCCGACCTGTTTGGCTTCTTTGCCAGTGTAAATACGGCCGCTGAAAACGTCGGGATACTGTTTGTCTTTCAACCTTGCGCCACGGCCGAGTTTGACGGCTTTGATAAATTCTTGGTGGATATCGCCCAACATGGTTTCCCAAATTTGAGTTTGTGCCGGGGTTTCAGGCGTGAAAGGGTCGCCCATGCCTTTGTTGCTGCCGGCGGTTTTCAGACGGCGTTTGACACCGGCTTTGTCCATCAGGCCGGTAAAGTCGAAACCGCCGCCGATCACGCCGATGCTGCCGACAATGCTGGAAGGGTCGGCGTAAATTTTGTCGGCTGCGGCAGCAATGTAGTAGCAGCCGGAAGCGCACATGTCTTCGGCAACGAGGTAAACAGGGATGTCTTTGTGTTCGGCTTTGAGGCGGCGGACTTCGTTAAAGGCCGTGTTGGACACGACAGGCGAACCGCCGGGGCTGTTGGCGCGGATGATGATGGCCTTAGCGTTGCCGTTCTCGTAGGCGGCTTCCATGCTGTCGCGCAGGATTTGGACTTGGTCGTCGATGTCGTTGCCGATTTCGCCGGTCAGGTCGATAACGGCGGTGTGTTCACTGCGGGCATGGATACTTGTGGTTTTTCCTTCTTCTTCTGCGAAGCCGAAGATCAGGCTGAGGAAGATGAGGACGGCGACACCGCGCCAGATATTGCGCCAAATACGGGCGCGGCGCTGTTCTTGGTAGGCGGCGAGGAGGACTTCGCGCAGGGTGTTGCGCTCCCAGTTGTCGACGGGTGTGGAGGCTGAAGAGGGTGTGTTTTGGGCATCGCCTTCACGGTGGATTCGGTATTGCATGATGTGATGTGCTTTCTTGTGGGCCGTCTGAATGTTCGGACGGCCTTATCGGTTTTAGTTGATGGAATAGCCGCGCAGGTATTGCGTACGTTCGCGGGTCATGCGTGTTTCACACTGCAGGCGCAGGTATTCTGCTTGCGCGGCGTTGTCTGCGGACGCGGCGGCTTGTTGGCAGTTGAGTTTTTTGCTTTGAATCCAGGTGCGTTGTTCGCCGAGGATTTGTTGTTTGACATCGCTGTCCATGCCGCCCCAGAGGTCGTTGATCTCGCCGTCTGCCTGACGGTTTTGCGCGCGCGCGTTGTCGAGCTCGCTTTGGCTGAGGCCGGGTGGCTCGTTGCGCGGAGTTTCACGGTCAGGACGCAGGACTTCGTAGTCTGAATTATCGTCATCATCGGTCAAGCCGACAGCTTGGCTGGCGGCGTTGTTTTCAAGGATGTCTTGCGGATCAATAGTCGGTGGCTCTTCCGTGTTTGGGTTTTGCAGCAGCTTGATGGCCTGCTCTTTGGATACGGGTTTGCCGTCTATCATGACGATGCTTTTCACGCCGTAGGGCAGTAGGGTGGCGGAAAGGGTTTGGGCTGTGGTGCTCAGGGTGTTGTCTTCGAGAACCAGTTTGCCGTCTTTGTCGGGGGTGTAGAGCAGGGTGGTGCTGAACGTGTTGTTTTCAAAAGTCAGGTTGCTGCCCATTAGTTTTTGTTCGAGCATGTCGGACAACGGGGTGTTGCCGTAAATCAGCGGGCTGTTGTCTATAGCCGTTTTGAGGATGGTGTCGGGAATGTGGATTTTGAGGTTGGCGCGGCAGATGGCTTTGCCGTTGTCTTCGGTTTCTTTGGCGTCTTCAAGCAGGGTTTCTAATTCGAGGCCGGCGGCGATGATTTTGTCGGCATCAACGAATTGGCGGCTGTCATTGCGGGCAAAGGAGCGCGCTTGTTGTTTGAGGGTGTCTTCGATGGTGGTACGGATGTTTTGCAGTGTGGCCGGTTGGGCGCAATCAAGCGCGGCTTTCGGCTCTTCTTTGCTGCATGCAGCAAGAAGAATCGTGCTTAAAATCAATACGGAAGCGGTTTTTTTGTACATGGGTACTCCTGAAGATGACGGCCTTTCAGACGGCCTGACGTGCCTATCATAACAAAAGCACTTGCAGCAAGTAAATGCGGCAAGTGCTTTTCTATGTCAGATGTATCAGCCTTTGATGACGCTGACAAAGCCGGAGAGGATGGCGGCGTTGAGCAAGTCAACGAAGAACGCACCGACCATAGGTACAATCAGGAAGGCTTTGTGCGACGGGCCGAAGGTTTGGGTCAGGGACTGCATGTTGGCAACGGCGGTCGGGGTGGCACCCAAACCGAAGCCGCAGTGACCTGCCGCCAATACGGCAGAGTCGTAATCGCGACCCATGAAGACGTAGGTAACGAAAGTGGCGTACAGAATCATCACAACGGTTTGTACGGCCAAGATGATGGTCACAGGGCCTGCCAGACCGGTCAACTCCCACAGTTTCAGATTCAGAAGAGCCATGGCAAGGAAGAGTGACAGGGAAGCGTTACCGAATACGTCGATGGCGCGGTCAAACATATTGACTTTGAAGGCTGAGGTCAGGACATTGCGGATGACCACACCTGCAAACAGACACCATACGAATTTAGGCAAGTCGAAGAAGGCTTTGTCGTAGCCATCCACGATTTCGGCAAATGCCAAACAGCCGGCAAACATAGCCAGGGTTTCGACAGCAGATTCCGCAGTAATCAGGCGGGTACGCTGTGCTTGTTCGAAGATGTCGTCGGCAGCATCGTTGTCGTCGGATTTGGCAGTTTTGACGACAGGTTTACGGCCCAATTTGTTGATCAGACGGCGTGCAACAGGACCACCGATCAAACCGCCGAATACCAGGCCGAATGTTGCAGAAGCCATACCTAAGCCGGTTGCGCCGGTCAGGCCGAATTTGCTTTCAAAGTCAGGACCCCATGCACCGGCAGTACCGTGACCGCCGGTCAGGGTAATCGAACCGGTAATCAGGCCAATCAGCGGATCCAAGCCCAATGCGCTCGCCAAGCCGACACCGACGAAGTTTTGGATGATGATGAATGCACCCACCACGGCGGTAAAGATAACCAAAGGCAAACCGCCCGCTTTCAAACGGGAGAAGTCGGCACTCAAACCGATGGATGTGAAGAAGATGAGCATGAACGCATCTTGCAGCGGTTTTTCAAATTTGAAGCTGACGCCGTAGGCTTCGTGCAGGGCGAACAGGACGATAGCGGCAATCAAACCGCCGGCGACCGGCTCGGGAATATTGAAGTCTCTTAAGAATTTGATTTTTTGAACCAGAAATTTACCAACCAGCAACACGAGCGTGGCGGCAATCAGTGTGTAATAACTGTTGAATTCCCATTCCATGTTGTTTCACCTCCTAGAAATGTTTTTCCGAGCATCCGTTTTTGTTCCGGATGTAGTGTGTTTCAACGCTTGGCGTTATCCGCCGAGTGTCATGGTATTGATGCGCGGACAAGGTGTTTTCAGAAAGAAATGAAAACGATGACGTGTCCGTGAAAAATAACTGGCAAATATTAGGGTAATAGTTAAAGATTGTCAAAAAATGCGAGTGTAAATCTTTTCAGACGGCCTTTTGTCCGATGGCATGATGCGCTTCGCGGCGCCATTGTTCTAATAGGGATGTTAAAGATTCGGCCGAAGTGTGGCCGTTGCTGATGGCGGCCTGCAGCCAGTAGCAGGCGGTCGGAACATGACAGCCGACACCTTGCCCGTGATAGTAAAAACAGGCGAGGTGGTATTGGGCGGAAGGGTGGTTTTGTTCGGCAGCGATGGCGTACCAGTGTGCAGCCGCCCGAGGGTCTTGCGCTGTACCGAGGCCGTAATGGTAGATGCGGCCTAAGGCTGCCGCCGCGTTTTTATGGTGGAACTCGGCAGCTTCCATGTAATTCTTACGCGCGGCATTGTAGTCGGCTGGACGGCCGATGGCGTGGGCTTGTGCTTCCGCCAAACGGTAGATGGTTTCGGTTTGTTGCTGTTGCAGGGCGGCTGTTTTGATTTGTTCGTATTGTTGCGGATGGTACAGCGCGGCGTCGCTGATGAGTTTTTGTGCGGCGGCGGCAGAACCCAGCGCGGCGGCCCGGTGGTAGTAATCGTGCGCGACATGGTTGTCGGCTTTGATGCCGAGGCCGTAGCGGTAGAGGTCGCCCATGATTTTCAGGGCTTCGGGATGGTTTTTCTCAGCGGCGGCTTTGGCATAGCGCGCCGCTTGGAACGGGTCGCGTTTGGAAAGTTCGCCGGTCAGGGCATATTGGGCCAGCTTGGCTTGAGCTTCCGCTTGCTCTTTATCGGCGGCACAACGATACCATTCCAAGGCTTCGGGTTTGCGTTGGGCGGCAAGAAGGTCGGCCAGCAGGGTTTGTGCGGCGATGTGGCCGGCTTGCGTGGCTTGTTCGAGATAGTGTTCGGCTTGTGCGTGGTCGGGGCTGATGCCTGTGCCGTAGAAGTAGATTTGACCGAGTTGCCAACAGGCGGCAGTTACGCCGAGCGCGGCCGCTTTTTCGTATTGTTCGATGGCTGTCGCAACGTCGCCTTGGCGTTGATGATGGCGTGCCAGATGGTAATATGCAGGCGCGGCATATCGGGCGGCAGCAAGTTCCGCCCAGTAAAGGGATTGTGGATCGTTGCGCTGCGCGTGGTAACGCATGAGGATTAATTGGGCTTCAAGATGACCTTGCTCACCCAGCCAGGCGTAGTCGTTAAGAAGCTGTCCTGTTGGGGTACCGTTGTGTTCGCGTTGTTGCAGCAGGATAAAGAGTGCCTTGGGATGGCGTTGGGCCGCGGCGGCTTCCAGCCATGGAAGTGCCTGCTCCGGATGACCATTTTGCAGCAGATGATTGCCCAATACAAAAGCAGCTTCCGTATAACCCTGCTCTGCGGCCTGTTGCAGCAGGGGCAGGGCTTGGGCGGTATTGGATTGTTCCAAAAGGGCGGCGGCTTGCCGGTAGAGGATATCAGGAGCGGCGGTCATGGTTTGCGGGCGGATATAAAGTGGAAGACGGATGCTGCAGCATATGGGCGGCAATACCGGCTGAGGGCTTTGTAAAAATATTGCTCGCCACAGTTTTGTAAAGTGTATTGCCTTGCTGGCTTATCTTTAGGATGTTTGGCTTGTTATATTGTTTTGCCTGGGAGTACATCCATATTTTGTGTGTTATTAAGGCCTCAGCTTGAGTTGGTATGCTTTTATGACATCTCAGTTATTATACTGTCTTTGTAATTTATTGTTAATGATAAATGCAGTTTTTATGTTTTATTTACATGGCAGTAGCTAAGATATTGTTTGCTTCAGGCCGTCTGAAATGTTTTTCAGACGGCCTGAACTTTTCCTTCACTAAGTCAGGTTGTCGGTGTGGAAGAGTCGGATGTGTTTTTGTGAGGAAAAAAGACCTGACTGTAGAAGTTACCGTTAATTTGGGTCACGTTGAGGTGGTACATTCGGTAGGCATGGAACAGCTCTTTGTCAGGCGGTGTCGGATGATTCCAAAATTCTGCCAAGGTATTTTGGTCAGTAATGCCGGGAATATCATAATAGGCACGGCCGAGCACTTTGACAGGCATATTGTGTATCAGTCCGGACAGGCCGCTGGTGCTGTTGATGGTAACCATGCCGAGGCCGTGGCGCAGGAAAACGGGCAGGGGGACATCATGGACGTAAGTGATACGGCCTTTGAGTTTGGGGTGTTTTTTGATAAAGCGTTTGATGTCGCGCGAGTAGTCGATAAAGCCGCGGTCCATCGGATGATGCTTGATGATGAGGTTGGTATCGGCAGGCGCGTGCGCGGCAAAGGAGGCCAAAATATGGAGCAGGAAGCTGCGGACGCTGGAAAAGTCACAATGGATGCGGACTTGGCTGTCGTTGAATACCTGCAAGGGAACAATAAAAAATTTGCCGTATTTGCCCGTCTCCACGCGTTTGGCGATTTGGATGTCTTCAATATAGTAGTTCAAACGCTTGAGGATGGAGATCGACCACAGTTTGAGGTAATGGCCGGCATTGGATGCGCGGTGGTGGATGTAGTTTGGGTACTTGTTCGGGTTGCGGAACAATTCGATATAGTAACGGACGGCGTTTTTGGCCATGGGCATAAACCCGCCGCGTACCGGCGTCGGCGCTTTGTATTCTTGCTGGGCCAGCTTGGGGAATTGTTCCAAAAAAAAGTCGGCACGGCGCGGTAACGGGGAAAATGCGTTGACGCCGTCTTTTTCTAGGGTGATGTAGTAGGGGCGGAAATAGCCTTCTTCAAACGCCCAGAAACCGACTTGGTTTTCGTTTGCAATGCGTTTTGCAATGACGTGATAAGGGCGTGTGTCGCCAAAGCAGACAACGGCCTGGATGTGATGTTGAACGATGTATTCTTGCAAAAACTCAGGAAAGGCATCGTAGTCATCGTTAAAAACAACGGTATGAGCTTGAGTGGGCGGATAAAAATAGTCGTCGCCTGCATTAAAGTTGAATTTATGTACGGTTTTGCCGTTTACAGTCAGCCAGTCGGCAAGACGCAGAAAAAAATTGCCGACAGGACTTTGAAGCAGCAGGATATTTTCTGCGCTTTCAAGCAGGTTTTGCAGGTTGTTTTTGAGGACGGTCTGTTTCATGTCGCAATGTGGTTTTGTTTTTTATGTAATAGTTTTAGGTTGAACTTTCAAGCACACGCCAAGAGAATTAACGATGCAAAGGCAATGATGCCTCAATAGAGGTAAGTTTATGATATATCGTTAATTTAGATGGTGTTTATTTGAAAGATCGATATAGTTGTTTTATTTTACCTAATTTTTTAGCAAAGTACCCGCGATGTAATCCGTTGTTGTTTTTTTGCATATTTTTTTGACGTATCAGGATTTGGGCTGCGGTTTCCGCATTGATGGCCTGATGGGTTTCGGGGTGGATGTAGTCGGGGTAGTGGATGAGCGTGCCGGCAATCAGCTGCCAAAGCTCAAGCCTGCGGCTGCGGCGTGGAATGGGCAGCAGATCTTGGGTAAGCCCCCAGCCTGCATAGAAAGGCAGGCCATAGCAGCTGACTTTTTTGCCGCGCAACAAGGCTTCAAAACCAGTCAGCGAAGTCATGGTGTGAACTTCGTCTGCGTATTGGAGACAGGTCAGGATATCGGCTTGCTCGGCGGTTTGGTCGGCATATCGTGCCGTATCTTCAGGGGAAATATGGCCGATGCGGTTACCGCTGACTACATCGGGATGCGGTTTGTAGATGATATAGGCATCGGGATTGCGTTCGCGTACGGTACGGAGCAGATCCAGATTGCGATAGATTTGGGGTGAACCGTAGCGGATAGACGCATCATCTTCAACCTGGCCGGGAACGAGGATCACGGTTTTGTCGGTTGACGGGACGGTGAAGTCTGAGCTGCCGACGTTGTATTTACTGATGTGGTTTTCGGTCAGCATTTTTTGCAGCTTCAAGGCCGTCTGAAAGTCTTGATTGTCGAAGTTTTGGTTTTGCAGGATGTGTTCAAGACGGGACGGGGTTTCGGCGTTGAAATAAATGCCCATATCGTCGGTAACGAGCGACAGTGGTGGGACTAAATTAGAACCAAGCCCGACCGAGCGGATAAAGCCGTCTTCCATGCGCAGCAGGGGGATGTTGTGTTGTTCGGCAAAACGGACGATGGCCTCTTTGCCGTTGCCCCAAGCAAGGATGCGTGCATCGTTGGATAGTTTGACCCCGGCCAGTTTTTGGGTGGAGGAGATAAATTTCAGACGGCATGAGGGTACGTTAAAGAACGGTTTGGCAACCGCGCGTTTCCACAAAGACATGCCGACGCAATACAACTCGCCACGCAATTTGTCGTTTTTGCGTTTGACCGTCGTCAGATAGTCGATGACATCAAAGAGGCTGCCTGCTTCACCGGTATTGGGGTTGAGGTAGCGGCTGTATTGCAGATAGGCCGCGGCGAAGAGTTGTAGCAAGTTGCGGGGGGCGCGGCGTTGGGTTTGAACAAGGCGGTTGATTTCAGGATGGCGGTCGTCACTCACACCCCATCCGGCATACCACGGCAGGCCGAAGGTGGTCAGCGGTTTGTCGCACAAAAGCGCCTCAAAACCCATTTGTGAGGTAACGCAATAAACTTTATCGACGTTTTGCAACAAAGAAATCGGGTTGATGTCTTCTGCCAAAAGATGGACACGGTGTTGCTGCGCCAGTTGGGTCAGATAGCCTTGTTTTTTGCCGCACAAAACATCGGGATGGGTTTTGACCCAGATATCGGCTTGCGGGTTTTCATTCAAGGCCGTCTGAAACATCAGTTCAAACGTAGAGGCATCTGCACCGCCATATTGGATGGCCATATCGCCGAAGGTTTGATCAATGATGAGGACGGTTTCAGGCTTGGATGGGGAGCGTAAAGGATGATCGTCTGAAAGCTCGGGCGCGTGGTTGTATTTGGACAGGTGGTGTTGCAGGATGAAATCCATCGCCTGTCGCGCCTGAGCCAAGGTTTCAGACGGCATGGTATCGGCTGCGAGAATCAGTTGTTCCAAACGCGAAGGACGCGTGGTGTCGTAGTAGATGCCGATGTCGTCATAGACGATGGAATAGGGCGGATAGCCGGCAACACCCAGTCCGAGCGATCGCAAAAAGCCGTCTTCCAAAGCAATAAAGGGAAGCTGGTGTTCGGCGGCAAAAGCACGCGCTTTGTGTGTCGTCGGGCGCAAACCCCATCCGACAACAGTCTCTGCACCTTTTCCGTCTTTGCAGATATGAAACTCAGGCAATAGGGTGGAGAGATGGGGAATTTTGCGGATGCCGCGAGAGGGAATGTAGGCGTTTTTCACAATGCGTTTTTGTCGATTATTGTTATTAATAGATTGTAGGCCGTCTGAAAAGAGGAACATTCTTTCAGACGGCCTGAATTATTTTTAAAACGTTACGGCTTCGCCCAATACTTTGCCTGCCAAGTCTTTAGGCGACAGGTTCGGCTCGCCTTGCAACGGCCAGTCGATACCGACGGTCGGATCATTCCAAATCAGCGAGTGTTCGGCTTTTGGGTTGTAATAGTCTGTGCATTTATAGACGAACTCAGCTTCATCGCTCAGTACATAGAAGCCGTGAGCGAAACCTTCGGGTACCCATAGTTGGCGTTTGTTTTCTGCGGACAGAATCTCGCCTACCCATTTGCCGAAAGTGGGGGAGTCTTTACGCATGTCGACGGCCACATCGAATACTTCGCCGACAACCACGCGCACGAGTTTGCCTTGTGTGTTTTCAGTTTGATAGTGCAGGCCGCGTAATACGCCTTTGCTGGATTTGGAATGGTTTTCCTGCACGAAGGTACGGTCGCAGACTTGTGTCTTGAACCACTCGTCGCGGAAGGTTTCCATAAAAAAGCCGCGCGCGTCGCCGAAGACTTGCGGCTCAAGCAGTTTTACGTCAGGAATGGCGGTATCAATGATGTTCATCGTTTTATCTTTCATCTAAAGGCCGTCTGAAAAGTTTCAGACGGCCTCAAACATTATTTTTTCAACAGGCGCAGCAAATATTGGCCGTATTGGTTTTTTGCCATCGGGCGCGCCAGTTCTTCCAGTTTTTCATCGGAAAGCCAACCGTTGCGCCAAGCGATTTCTTCCAGGCAGGCGATTTGCAGGTCTTGGATGTTTTGCACGGTTTGGACGAATGAAGCGGCTTCGTGCAGGCTCTCGTGGGTGCCGGTGTCCAACCATGCGAAACCGCGTCCCAAGAGTTGTACCGACAATGAACCGTCTTCCAAATACATTTGGTTGAGGTCGGAAATTTCCAATTCGCCGCGGGCGGATGGTTTGATTTGTTTGGCAAACTCGACGACGCGTTGGTCGTAGAAGTACAAGCCGGTTACCGCCCAATCGGATTTGGGCTGTTGCGGTTTCTCTTCGATAGACAGGGCGTTGAAGTTTTCGTCAAATTC
This sequence comes from Neisseria sp. HMSC073G10, assembly GCF_001812605.1. NCBI lineage: Bacteria > Pseudomonadati > Pseudomonadota > Betaproteobacteria > Neisseriales > Neisseriaceae > Neisseria > Neisseria sp. HMSC073G10. The sequence goes on from NZ_KV809528.1 coordinate 162,612, forward strand.
AACCACGCCGAAACGTTCGGGGTCTTTGACCTGATAACCGAATACGGTTGCGCCGTGGGTCTTGGCGGCAGCCTGTTTCAATGTTTGCGTAAATGATTGGCCGTAGAAAATATTGTCGCCCAAAACCAAGCAAACATTGTCGTTGCCGATAAATTCTTCGCCGATGATAAATGCCTGTGCCAAGCCGTCCGGACTGGGTTGAACGGCATAGCTGATGGAAATGTCGAAATCGCTGCCGTCGCCGAGCAGGCGCTTGAAAGAGGCGTTGTCTTCTGGCGTGGTAATTACCAAAATATCGCGGATTCCTGCCAGCATCAATACGGACAGGGGATAATAAATCATGGGCTTGTCGTACACGGGCAGCAGCTGTTTGGATACGCCGCGCGTGATGGGGTAGAGGCGCGTGCCGCTGCCGCCGGCAAGGATAATGCCTTTCATGGGTTTTCTCCTGAGTAGTGTGTGTTTGCGTGATTTTCAGATGGCCTAATATGGGAACAGGCCGTCTGAAAACTTATTTTCCGGTGCCTAAACGTTCCAAACGGTAGCTACCGTTCAATACGTTTTGCCACCAGGTTTTGTTGTCCAAATACCATTGCACTGTTTTGCGGATGCCGGATTCGAATGTTTCCTGTGGTTTCCAGCCCAGCTCCCTGCCGATTTTGGCAGCGTCGATGGCGTAGCGTACGTCATGGCCGGGGCGGTCTTGCACGAAGGTAATCAAATCTTCATAACGCGCCACACCGGCCGGTTTTTCAGGAATAAGCTCTTCCAGCAGGGCGCAGATGGTTTTGACGACTTCAATATTGGCTTTTTCATTGTGGCCGCCGATATTGTAGGTTTCGCCGACAACACCTTCGGTAACAACCTGATACAGCGCGCGCGCGTGGTCTTCGACAAACAGCCAGTCGCGGATTTGCATACCGTCGCCGTAAACGGGCAGCGGTTTGCCGTCGAGTGCGTTCAGAATCATTAACGGAATGAGTTTTTCCGGGAAGTGGTACGGGCCGTAGTTGTTGGAGCAGTTGGTTACGATGGTTGGCAGTCCGTAAGTGCGCAGCCATGCACGTACGAGGTGGTCACTGGACGCTTTAGAAGCAGAGTAGGGGCTGGACGGCGCGTATGGCGTGGTCTCGGTAAATAAATCGTCCGTACCGTGCAAATCGCCATAGACTTCATCGGTAGAAATATGGTGGAAGCGGAAGGCTTCGCGTTTTTCAGACGGCATTTGTTGCCAGTAGGCGCGGGCCGCTTCAAGCAGATTGAATGTACCGACGATATTGGTTTGGATAAACTCGCCTGCCGAATCGATGGAGCGGTCGACATGGCTTTCCGCAGCCAAGTGCATCACGGCATCAGGCTGGTGTTGTGCGAATACGCGGTCGAGTTCGGCGCGGTCGCAAATATCCACTTGCTCAAAAGCATAGCGAGGATTATTGGCTACCCCAGTCAAAGATTCCAAATTGCCGGCATAAGTTAGTTTATCGACATTGACGACAGAGTCTTGGGTGTTTTGGATAATATGACGGACAACGGCAGAACCGATAAAGCCCGCGCCGCCGGTAACAAGGATTTTTTTCATAAGTTTCAGAGGATAGTCAAAATAATATAAACGGATTATAGCAGACAGAAAGTGTGTTTTTCAGATAAAGAGGCCGTCTGAAAACATCTCTTTCAGACGGCCTGTATCAGGTCAACTTAATCGTCGTAGCCATTTGGGTTGTTGCTGACCCAGCGCCATGAGTCTTCCATCATCTGCGCCAAATCGCGTTTGGTTTCCCAACCTGTTTGCGCTTTGGTGTAGGCAGGATCGGCGTAGAAACAGGCCAAATCGCCATCGCGACGCGGTTTGATTTGGAACGGAATGGTCAAACCGGAGGCTGCCTCAAAAGCACGGATGATTTCCAATACCGAATAAGCACGTCCCGAACCCAAATTAAACAGGTGTACACCCGAAATATCGCTTTTCGCCTGCATCGCCGCCACATGGCCTTCCGCCAAATCCATCACATGGATATAGTCGCGCATACCCGTACCGTCTGGGGTAGGGTAGTCATCGCCGAAAACCGACAATTGCGGCAGCTTGCCTGAAGCCACTTGGCAGATATAAGGCAGCAGATTGTTTGGAATACCGTTTGGCTGCTCGCCGATCAGACCGCTTTCATGCGCACCGATAGGGTTGAAATAGCGCAACAAAATCACGCTCCAACGCGGATCAGCCTTTTGGATATCCGTCAAAATGCGCTCCACCATAGACTTAGACGTGCCGTAAGGGCTGGTCGTATTCCCCGGTTGCATATCTTCCGTATAAGGCACTTTACCCGGATCGCCGTAAACCGTAGCCGATGAACTGAACACAATCTTAAATACACCGGCACGCGCCATTTCTTCAGCCAAAACCAAGCTGCCGGACACATTGTTGTCATAGTATTTCATTGGTTCGGCCACGCTTTCACCGACTGCCTTCAAGCCGGCAAAATGGATGACGGCATCAATATCGTGTTCTGCAAAGATTTGACGCAACACTTCACGATCACGGATATCCCCTTGGTAAAAAGGCACAGACTTGCCGGTAATCTTTTCCAAGCGCGGGAGGATGTTGGCAGACGAATTACACAAATTGTCCAAAATCACGGCATTAAAACCTGATTTCAGCAGGGAAACAACGGTATGAGAACCGATAAAACCGGTACCGCCGGTGATAAGAATAGTCATTGGTTTTCCTTAATTAAAATTGTGTTTGGAAGTCGTGAAACCGGTTGGCTGAAAATACAAACGCTTTCAGATGGCCTGGTGTAAGTGTTGTCAAAGAGGGATTGCTTTATTTGGTTATTGTATATTTAGTTACCTGAAAAGTAAAAAAATATGGGATAATCACAGTGTTATGCACAGGGTGCAAAGCGTTATCATTTCAATTTTAATAAAAGGATCTTACCATGTCAGTATCTAACGAAGTTTTGGCGTTGATTTCACAAGTTGCACAAAAACAAGTGTCAGCAAATGAAGAATTGTTGTCTACAGGACTTATTGATTCTGTGAGCGCAATGGATTTGGTTATGGCCATCAAACAAAAATTTGATGTTGATTTGCCGTTTGAGCAACTGGTTGATATTTTGGCAAACTCAGCCAATATCATTCAATATGTTGAAAATAATTACAAAGGCTAAATCATGAAACAATTAAATGAATTCCAAAATCTTGATGATTTTTTGGAATACCGTTTCAGCCAAACTTCGGGAAAAGCGTTAGTTAATGATACTCAGGAATGTTCTTGGGAAGAGTTGCGCGTAAAAATAGCCGCATTTATCGAGGCTTACAAAAGCATAGCAGATATTACCAAAAACATTCCTTTGGTGTTGCACGGCCATAAAGAAATTGATTTTGCAGTGGCAATTTATGCCTGCTTATTAAACAAAATCCCTTTTATTCCGGTGGATAGTATTTATCCTGAAAGCCGTCTGAACAATATCTGCCAACTGTCGAAAGCACGCTTTGTGTACCGTTCGGCAACGCAAACTTTTGAAAAGCAGACTGATGAAGAAGTAGAGTTGGCTGAAAAAGATTTGGCTTACATCATGTTTACTTCAGGAACAACCGGCGCACCTAAGGGTGTGCAAATCGGTCGTGAGGCTGTATTCAACCTGATGAAATGGATGAAAGAGCAGCTTAATTTAGCCGCACCTAATGTATTCATGAATCAGGCTCCGTTTGCGTTTGATTTGTCAATGTACGAAATCTTTGGCAACTTGGCTTACGGTGGTTGCATTGTCATGAACAGTCGTGATGCTATTTCTAATCCTGCCACCTGGATTGATTTTTTGGCCAAACAACAAATTACTACTTGGGTTTCCACGCCTTCTTTTGCCATGCAGCAGCTGCTTAACCCTAAATGTAGTCAGGCTACTTTACCGAGTTTGAAAGAATTTTTGTTCTGTGGCGAAAAACTTGGCAAACCAGTAGTAAATATGATTTTTCAAAAATTTCCCGGTGTCCGTGTTATCAATACCTATGGTCCGACTGAGGCTACTGTAGCAACAACTTACGTTGATATTACGCCTGATATGCTGGCGGCAGAAGAAGAGTTGCCTGTAGGCGTTGCCGTGCTTAATTCCAAATTAGAGATTGTTGATGAAGAGATTTGGATTAGTGGCAATCATGTGATGCGTGGCTATCTGAACAACGAAACTGAAAATGCTAAACGCTTGGTAGTACACAGTGCAGATAACCGTACTTATAAAACAGGTGACTATGGTTTTGAAAAAAATGGATTGTTCTATGTACAAGGCCGTAAAGACGAGCAGATTAAGCTCAATGGCTACCGTATCGAACTTTCAGAAATTGAAGAAAAAATCCTTAACCTTAAGGAATTTGCCTTTGATAATGTGGCAGTAGTGGCTTTGAAGCGCAACACAGGCGCAGTATTGCGTTTGGTGTGTTTCTATACAGCCAAGCAAAGTGCAGATACTCAGGCGATCAAAGACGCATTAGTACAAAATTTACCGTCTTACATGATGCCGTCTGAATTTATTCACATTGATGAAATTCCAGTCAGCACCAACCACAAAACCGACAAAAAAGCATTGTTGGAAAAATATCAGCAGGGTTTATAAAATGGATTTATATCAAATTCAGCAAAACATCTTACGAAAAGCCAAGATTGATCCTCAAAAGGTTAACGCTTGGATTTATAACAATCAAAGTATAGTGTTTGATTTTCTGTTGAACGACTATTTTGTCAGCGTCAGTTATACGGTAGTAGGACAAACCTTTAACTTTATTGAGCGCAATAAGAGCAAGGTTTCTCAAATTTCTGGTTTTCCAAAATTTTTGAAATATATTTCAGAAGTCTATGGAAGTTACCCGCAATCGGTTAATCAAGAAAAGACAGTATTGTCTTTTAAATTTGCTGAAGCCGATTGGGCAAAAATTGAGGATAAATTTAGTGAGATTTTAGAAGTTACTTCTATTTATCTTGGTAGCGAATTGTGTTACATCCTGAATGTTGAAAAAAATAAAGGCATTAATTTAGCCGAGTACTTGGATAAGCCGGAAGTTGAATACATTGGTGTCAAAGGCGACAGTAATGAGTTTTTCCTAAGCTATGCTCGGAATCATGGACTAAGTGATTATGTTTATGAGCTAAATAATAGAGGCTTTTTAGCTGTTGAACACAAAATGGGTGTAAGTGTGTTCCGTCGTGTGAACAAGCACAGCTATAAAGATCTTTTGGCTTATTTCCCAGACTCTTTCCATGAGTTGGAAAATGTCATTTATACTGTTGAAGCACCGAAAGTATTGAGTGCCAACAAGAAAAACCTATTGGTGTTGTTCTCTTATACCAATAAGAGTAATGAGAATATGGTTGACCGTTATTATAGCCACCCATTTCCATTTATCAGCAACAGCATTATGCCAAATACTTATATCATCCGTATGGCTGATGTATCAGATGCGTTTGGCAGTCACGGGTTGAATACAAAGTTTGATGAAAATATCGAAGACAATATCCAGCGTTTCATTAAGAGCCTGATGAGTATTTATGGTGTAGATAAGAAAAACGTAGTCATTTGCGGTGCATCATCAGGCGGTACAGGGGCGGTATATCATGGCTTAATTGGTGGGTACAAAACCTTTGCAATCGACCCATTTTTGGGCAACCATAAATACTATGGTGGCAAAGATCCATTGTATCTGCACTCTATCCGTACGCCGATTTTGGAGACTTTCAAAAAGCTACCAGATGTAATTGATCATAACCTTGAAAATCAAGTGGTCATTTCATCGGCTAAGGTATCAGAGTTTTACCCGGATATTAAAGAGCTGAAAGAAGCATTGCCTACAGTTGTATTATGTGAGTTTGACTTTGAAAAAATTCAAAAGCACATAGATTTTTCAGGCAACACAGTATTCTTGTCCAATACCATTATCAATAATTTGCTGTTGGATATCCATATCACTGATTCGGACATTAATCTGAATTAAAATATGAAGTAGATATATACTAGCTTGATTAGTGTATTAACAGTAAAGGCCGTCTGAAAACATAAAAGTTTTCAGACGGCCTTTTTTTAAGATAAGACAGAGATTACTCTAAACAAGCCAATTGTTTTTTCAGACACTCAGCCTGTAATGTCTTGTCACCTTTCGCTTCCGCTATTTCAGCTGCCAGTTTCCAATATGCTGCTGTGTCTTGTAGAGAGAGGCTGTCAAAATAACGTTGTGCTGCCTGATGGTTTTTCAGACGGCATAAAGCAGTTGTATAAAGATACATCGTTTCCGGTGAGGTTTGTGCAAAATCAGCCAATATTTTGGTGACAGACTCCCAATCTTGGTTTTGGGCAAGTTTTTCAGCTTCATACAAGGCCAAAGACGGATTCTCAGGATATTTTTGGCGCAGTTGAGCCAATAGATATCCTTCGCCGTCAGTGTTGCCGGTAGCGTACATTTTTTTCAGATAATCGACTGTTAAATCTTCAGGAATTAAGAGCAGATTTTCTTCAAAGGCACGGTTAAGCTGGGTAAATAGTTTTTCAGAATCACCGCGTAATTTTGCCAGTCTTGCAATCGCGATACGGCAACTTGGATCATTCTGAGTATGGTTTTCAAAAGCAACCAAAAACTGATGCGCGCCTTGTAAGTTACCAAGTTTCATACAGAGGTAAGAAGCCAACAGCTCGGGTTTGAGATAGCCTTTTGTGCGATCATCCAAGCCATCAATATACGTTTTCAGTAAAGCCAATGCTACAAAATAATTCTGCTCCGATAGCTTTTGTGCTACGGCTAACAAAGGTTGATATGAGTCGGATAAGTCTGTACCTATACGAGCAAACAGTTTTTCAGACGGCCTTTTTGCTTGGTGAAACGAGGCTGCAAGTAATGCTACAAGTAAATCATTTTGCGTTCCTATATGCTCGTTTTCAGCAAAAAATTCCGCCCCTTTAACGGCATTACCGATATATAAATCCATTTTCGCATGCCAGTAATCAGCGGTATCAGGATAATCAGGTAACAGGTTTTGCAAAGTATCAAACTGGTTGCTTTCAAATAAAGCGTTCAGATAACGATGGCGATAATCAGCTGTTTCTTCCGCATTCAGACGGCTTGTATCAAGCAGAGTTTGGATACGGGTTGCTGCCAAGTCCCATGCATGATGATTCTCTGCTTGCTCAATCATATTGATTAAAATAGGCAGATTGTCAGCGGTTTCGGCATGGTCAAGAGCAGTAATAGCTTGATACACGCGTTCGCAGTTGCCACCTTCCTGGAAGGGGAAAGTATCGCGGATACGATCAAGATATTCGGGTTTGGCATGTCCTGATTTTAAAATGCTTTCTAATTCAGTCAGCGTTTCATGCTGATTGATGGTAATAGGGCCAAATCCGTCAGTTTCGTAAGAGAAATAGCCTTTTTGATAGGTGTGCGTACCTGAAAAGAAGGCTTCTTTATCAAATTGATAGTAAATAATTGCCTTATTCAGATAGGCCATGTCAAATGCTACTGATGAGTAGTCGGTAATCAATACGGCGCAACGTCCGAAAAGATACTGAATACTTTCAGTTTCACGCAGTCCACTCCAGATTTTTATATAGGTAGGGACATTCATTACTTCCAAATAGGGCTCGATATTTGGGTGTGGTGCAAAAATTACTTCGTAGCCGTAGGTTTCTGCCATTTCCTTCAGGCGCTGGTCGTGAAGCAGAGCCTGCCAGTAACGGGCATAGTCAGTTTCCATAAAAGCACTGTTGAGCGTACGAGTATTGCTACCTGTACCGATATTTTGACCGACAATGTTATTGCGCCAAGTTGGCATAATCAGGATCTTGCGACTGTCGGGCTTATTTTTTGATAGTAAGGAGTCGTAGCGTGGAAATCCAGTTAGTGCTACTTCTTTTTCGGTCAGCTTGTAGGTATTGAAGTCAGCCTTAATCGAGCGACTTTCTGGCTCAGTAGTGGTAATGAAACAGTGTAGGTTTTGCTTGCTATTTGTCCATGCAGAAAGATTGTCTTTGGTTACTCCGTGCTGAAGAAAGACAAATTTTTTGCTGTGTTCGTATAAATCCCCAAAATAATTATTAATGTGTTTTTCCAAATGACTGGAAATGATTTTTTCAGCTTTACGTAGATGTCGTTCATATTCACTACCGCCGAATTCTACAAGTTTGAAGCCTTCTTGTTCGAGACGGTTCCAGTCTGGGGCAGTTTTGTTGAGTACGAAATAGCAAGTTTGTTCAGGGTGGTTCTGCATCATATAACGATAAAAATGCTCAGCGTTGTCGTCAGCTTTAGTTTCCCTATCCATTAAGAGCCAGCTGCCGTCTGAAAGGTATTTTTCAGACGGCGTAAATAAACCGATAAGTTCATTTAATGCGATGCCGTGCATAAAGGTTTTACCTTTAATTGAAATTCGCATTGCTTTTTTGTTAAGTAGAATATTAATTTTGGCGTTGTCTGCAACATCACCATAGGGAATCCACAAACGTTTTTCGTAAACAAATAATTGTTCATTTAGCTTATTGACCACGCTTTTTGCATAGACAGGAATAAGATCATGCCCATCGGCCTGCACAGAATATGGCTGGTCGAAATAGGTAAAATAGCTGATAAGGAACTGTTTGCGTTCACGATCGATATTTTCAACATAGGCGATTTGGAATGGTGGCTCGCTCTGTTTGAACATTCCAAGCATACCAACTTTATGGAATAACCATACTCCCGCTAAGCCAAATTCCATAATATTTTTTTGATCAATATAATTAAAAACCTGCTGCATTAGATCATAAAAATGTGATTTTTGTTTGGCATCCAACAAATCTAGACGTTCAGGTCTATTAAGCAATTGTTGGATATACCAAGCCATATCATATAATGCGGTTTTTTGTATTGAGGAGGGTACATGCCCTAAGCGGTTTTTATAGTTTTGAAGCATAGGCAAGAAGCCATACTCAAAAACATTAGAAAACTTTTCTACTTTTTGCCAAGAAGTATCTAAAGTGGATGTGCCACTTTCACGTTTACGATAGAAATAGACGGCATCTCTGTCAAACACAGCTTTTGCGTCCTGCAAATCTAATAAATAGTCTGCAATAAATTTGCCATCTTCAAAGTTTGGCTTAACATTGTGGTTAAACACCAAATTCTGTTTTTTAATATGGCTGACTCTGAAAAAGGTGGAGGCAGCAGACATATTGATGAATTTATCGAGTTTGACAACATCAATAACGTGGGTTTTGTTAAAACGGAATCTTAGAGGATGACTGTCTTTAATGATATTTTGATTTTCAAAGAAAAACTTCATGTTAGTAGCTACAGTTACTGTCGACGGATGTTGGCTAATTTGAGTATCTACTGATTTGAAGTAGTCAGGGTGAAGATAGTCGTCAGGGTCAGTAAATACTACCCATTCAGTTTGTGTATGTTGCAAACCCAGATTGCGTGCCGAGGCCTGACCGCCATTTTCTTTGTAAAAATAATGGATATTTTGGGGAAACTTGGCTTGCCATCGTTTGATGATTTCTGCCGAATGGTCGGTTGATCCATCATCTACTAGAATGATTTGAATGTGTTTTTTGAAATTCAAGCTTTGTTTGACGATGCTGTCAAAGTATTCATCAAGGTATTTTTCGACGTTATAAACAGCTGAAACGATTGTAAATTGATTATTACCTTCGTATTTTAAGGGAAGGTATTTTTTGAGTTTCATTACGCGTTTGGCGTACATGTCGCGGAAAAAGAGTTTAGGGTCTCGTAAGAGCTTCCGAAATTTTTTATTGTTCATTTTTTTGACCTTTTATTTTTATTTGGTTTTGAAGTAATTTTCCAGCATTTGAATCAGTTTGTCCTGGTAGTTTTCAATCTGTTGCTGGCTGTGAAAATCGTTGGCACAAAAAGAGTGTGGCTGCCGCCCATTTTTTTTATTTTCTAAGAGCTTGATATATTGGGCAGGCGCTTTGTTGGAACGGATATTAAAATAATAACATATTTCATTACCTACTGTAGATTTCCTGTTTAAAAACATCAGCCAAGGTACGAGGAAGGTGGCAAGATTGAGATCGTGGTTAGAACGGAAACGGTTGGATAAAAAGGCTTGAATCTCAGTACGGTAGTGCTGCCAAGCAAATTGAAAGCTGCTTTTATGCAGTGGGATATAGGTGTGTACTAACGGACGGTCGATGTGGCAGTCGTAGTGCTGTTGCAATAGTGCGATACAGTTTTTTGAGGCGGAAAGAGTGGGTGTATCGGTTCCTCTTTCGGACATTTGTTTTAGGCTTTTGTCTGCAATAAATAGTGAAGCAATGCCGTTGGCGTGAAAAAAATGTTCCTTCGGTAATGGCCGGGCAACAAATACATCATCGTTAAAATAGATGAAGTGTTCATTTAGATTAGGAATGTTGTGCAGGTGTGCTTCGATTACATGCGAATTGAAGGTAGGCAGGTATTGTGGGTCAATGATTTGACTGTGATCTATTATGCTGACATTGGGATAGTCGGCAGGATTGAGCCAGTCGGGGCGTTGGTTGTCGGTAATGATGTAGATATGGTTGACCCACGGCAGGAAGGTACGCACGCTGTGAAGTGAATAGTAAAGTTCGTTGTGGTTGCTGAAACGGGCTTCGTCATTATTGTGGAGTGCGTTTTGTTCGGCGGTAGGGCTATGTTGGCGGCGGCGTTGCTGCCATTTGGGATCTTGGTTATTTACCCATGTGAAAACGACATCAACTTTAATAGGGGGAAGGTTGATACTATTTTCAAGTTCGGCTAAATACAGGCTGTTGTCGATAATGACCGGTTCGTCAGACTCTGTTGTACGCTGTTCGGCGTTGCGGACAGGGTATCTTTTGTTGAGATAGTCGCGGAAGAATACGCCTGGTTGTCGAATCAGTTTTTTAAGTTTTCTCATGACGGTATTCGCTGTAATGTGATGTTTTTTGATGCTTATGTCAGGTTTTCAGACGGCCTAATATTTCATTCAGGTGTTATAATGGCTGTGCGTAATTAAAAGTATAGTGAGATTTAATCAATGTTGAAAGCAGAATGTCTTACCCGCAGGGGCATGTTATTGTTGTGCGTCAGTCTGTTGGCTGCATGCTCTTCTCTTCCTACTTCCGGCCCAAGTACACGAAATGTTGTTGCTTTGGGGCAACAGCCGGCTACAGTCGAAGTGCCGGAGGTGGAATTGATTGATGTGAATGGTGCGGTAGCTCAGTCGCTATATCAAGCGCAAGTTAATCAGTCATTTGCTCAGCTGGGCGATGGTACGTCATCAATAGGGGCTATCAATATAGGTGATGTGCTGGACATTACGATTTGGGAAGCTCCTCCGGCTGTGTTGTTCGGTGGGGCTTTGTCGTCTACCGGTTCGGGTAATGCGCAGCAAACGAAGCTTCCTGAACAGATGGTCAGCTCTTCAGGTACGATTTCTGTGCCGTTTATTGGCGATGTGTCTGTCCTTGGTAAAACACCGGTTCAGGTGCAAAACATTATTAAAGGCCGTCTGAAAAAAATGGCGAACCAGCCGCAGGTAATGGTGCGCATGGTGCAAAACAATGCGGCGAATGTATCGGTTATCCGTGCGGGTAACAGTGTGCGTATGCCTTTGACGGCTGCAGGCGAGCGCGTGTTGGATGCGGTGGCTGCGGTGGGCGGTTCGACTGCGAATGTTCAGGATACGAATGTACAGCTGACACGTGGCAATGTTGTGAGAACGATTGCTCTGGAAGATTTGGTGGCGCATCCGCGTCAAAATATTTTGTTGCGTCGCGGTGACGTGGTCACGATGATTACTAATCCGAGCACGTTTACGTCTATGGGTGCAGTCGGTCATACGCAGCAGATTGGTTTTTCTGTGAAGGGTTTGTCTTTGGTTGAGGCTGTGGGACGTATGGGCGGCTTGCAGGATTATCGTGCAGATGCGCGCGGTGTATTTGTATTCCGTTATGCGCCTTTATCCGAGCTGCCTCCTGAGAAACAATCTAAATGGGTTGAAAAGGGCTATGGCGATCGTGCGGAGATTCCTGTGGTTTACCGTTTGAACCTGGCAGATGCGAATTCTATGTTTTGGATGCAGCGTTTCCCTGTGAAGGATAAGGACGTGGTGTACGTATCGAATGCGCCGATGGCTGAAGTACGCAAGTTCTTGTCATTTGTGTTCTCGCCTGTGGTTAGCGGTGCGAACAGTATTAATAATTTAGTGAATTAATGGGGAAAATAATGTCTGAGCAAGTTTCTGCAAATGTGGATGTGAAACCGGAACAACCGGCTCCCGAAAAGAAAAAGACCAAAAAGTCTTGGTTGCGTAAGATTAAGCCGTTGCTTTGGGTAACGGTTATCGTGCCGACTTTGTGTTCCGGTGTGTATTACGGACTATTTGCTTCTGATCAGTTCACATCCCAGTCCAGCTTTGTGGTGCGTTCTCCTAAAAGCCAATCGTCTTTGAACGGCTTGGGCGCTATTTTGCAGGGGTCTGGTTTCTCTCGTGCGCAAGACGATATTTATACCGTGCAGGAATATATGCAGTCGCGTTCGGCTTTGGACGCGTTGCGTAAGAAAATGCCCGTTCGTGATTTTTATGAAAAAGAAGGCGACATCTTCAGCCGTTTTAATGGTTTTGGCCTGCGTGGCGAGGATGAGGCGTTTTATCAATACTACCGCGATAAGGTATCCATCCATTTTGACTCTGTCTCAGGCATTTCCAATTTGAGCGTTACATCGTTCAATGCCGGTGAATCTCAAAAGATCAATGATGCTTTGCTCAAACAGGGTGAGGTATTGATCAACCAGCTGAACGAACGTGCTCGTCAGGATACGATTCGTTATGCTCAGGAAGTGGTCAATTCGGCTGAAGAGAAAGTTAAAGAAGCTTCGGCTCAATTGACAAAATTCCGTGTTTCCAACGGTATTTTTGACTTGAAGGCGCAATCCGATGTGCAAATGGGTTTGGTGTCTAAATTGCAGGACGAGTTGATTGTCATTCAAACCCAGCTTGACCAGGTAAAAGCCGTTACGCCTGAAAATCCGCAAATTCCAGGTTTGATTGCGCGCGAGAAGAGCTTGCGTAAAGAAATCTCGCAACAAATGAAAGCGATTTCCGGCGGTGGCGAGGGTTCGTTGTCCAATCAAGCGGCGGAATATCAGCGCGTGTATTTGGAAAACGAATTGGCTGAGAAACAATTGGCTGCGGCAATGACTTCTTTGGAAAGTGCAAAAGCGGAAGCAGATCGTCAGCAATTGTATTTGGAAGTGATTTCCCAGCCGAACAAACCTGACTTGGCGCATGAGCCAAACCGTCTGTACAACATCGTGGCAACGTTTGTCATCGGTTTGATTGTCTATGGCATTGCCGTGTTGCTGTCTGCAAGTATCCGTGAGCATAAAAACTGATGAAAGAGCTACATAAAACATCGTTTTTGGAGTCGCTGCTTATCCAAAAAAGGGTAATCGGCGCACTCTTAATGCGTGAAATTATTACTCGCTACGGTCGTAATAACATTGGTTTTTTGTGGTTGTTTGTCGAACCTTTGCTGCTGACTTTGGTTATGGTGTTGATGTGGAAATTCTTCCGCATGAACAACGTGTCAGCTTTGAATATCGTGGCTTTCACGCTGACAGGCTATCCGATGATGATGATGTGGCGTAATGCTTCTAATCGTGCCATCGGTTCGATTTCTGCCAACACAAGCCTGCTGTATCACCGAAATGTACGCGTTTTAGATACCATTTTTGCGCGTATGTTGTTGGAGATTGCCGGCGCCACCATTGCGCAGGTTGTGATTATGTTCGCATTGGTCGTCATCGGCTGGATTGATGTACCGGCAGATATTTTCTATATGTTGTTGGCTTGGCTTTTGATGGCAATGTTTGCCGTTGGATTGGGGCTGGTCATCTGTTCGGTGGCGTTTCACTTTGAGCCGTTTGGCAAGGTTTGGAGTACCATCAGTTTTGTGATGATGCCTTTGTCCGGCGTGTTTTTCTTCGTACACAACCTGCCTCAGCAGTTGCAACACTATGTGCTGATGATTCCGATGGTGCATGGTACAGAAATGTTCCGTGCCGGATATTTCGGTAATAGCGTTACGACTTACGAAAATCCTTGGTATATTTTGTTGTGTAATTTAGTTTTGCTGCTGCTTGGTTTGGCGATGGTGGCGAGATTCAGCAAAGGGGTTGAGCCGCAATGATTTCAGTTGAACACGTTTCCAAACGCTATCTGACCCGCCAAGGTTGGCGGACAGTCTTGCACGATATCAACTTCAAAATGGAGAAGGGTGAGAAAATCGGTATTCTCGGCCGCAACGGTGCAGGTAAATCGACGCTTATCCGTTTGATCAGTGGCGTTGAGCCACCGACTACGGGCGAAATCAAGCGGACAATGAGTATTTCTTGGCCTTTGGCATTCTCCGGTGCGTTTCAAGGCAGCCTGACCGGTATGGACAATTTGCGTTTCATCTGCCGGATTTACAACGTCGATATCGATTATGTGAAGAACTTTACCGAAGAGTTTTCCGAGCTGGGGCAGTATCTTTACGAGCCGGTTAAGCGTTATTCTTCAGGTATGAAGGCGCGTTTGGCATTTGCTTTGTCGTTGGCGGTAGAGTTTGACTGCTATCTGATTGACGAAGTGATTGCAGTTGGCGACTCGCGCTTTGCCGATAAATGTAAGTACGAGTTGTTTGAAAAGCGCAAAGACCGTTCCATCATTTTGGTGTCGCACAGCCACAGCGCCATGAAGCAATATTGCGATAATGCGATGGTGCTGGAAAAAGGGCATATGCACCAGTTTGAAGATATGGACAAAGCCTACGAATATTATAATTCGCTACCTTAAAGCGATTGTTTTTTAAATCAGGCCGTCTGAAATTTCAGACGGCCTGTCCGTTGGAATTTTATTGATGAACATTACTCAAATTCTTTCCCAAGAACTTTCGGCTACGGCCGCCCAGTGTCGCATTGGAAAAGTTTTGAAATGGTTGGTTCATGCAATATGAAAAATTTAATCCTAAAAATTTAATGTTAATAGAAGGCACCAAATGACCAAACAATCCAATGAAATCCAAAGTATTAGCGACTTAACTCAAATTCTTAAAGAATTGGGCGAGCCAATACATGGCAAAACACGCTTCTTTCGCGGGCATGCAGTACAAACATGGCAAATTCTTCCCAGCATTTATCGTGAGCAATACTTAATTGAGAACGAAGATAAAATCATCAAAGATGCTCTAACCAACTGCCCTGATGACTTTTCACCAAATGATACGTTATTTGAGAAACTAGTTAAGTTGCAGCACTATGGATATGCCACACGATTACTGGATTTAACAACAAATGCATTGGTTGCCTTGTATTTTGCTTGTAATAAAGAAGAACATCATAAAGAGCTTGGGGAGTTTATTATTTTCGACATTCCCGATACAAAAATTAAATATGGGGATAGTGATACCGTAGCTATCTTGGCTGCACTATCCTTTCGAAATAAAGATTTTGATTTCTCAGAATATATGAGGAATTCAGATATCATTTCTAATAGAGAGATAACAGAAAAAGCTTTAGATGAGATACATCTTACAATTCAAAGAATGAAAACTCTTGAATCCCTAAAAGTACTGAACCCGGATATAGAAAAACTTCTTCAAACAAATGAGACTAAACAACTAGTTAATCTTGATACTATGAAATTATTAAACTTCAATAAACAGAATGAAGTCATCTCATTGATACATGATGTTCGTACCGACAAACCCAGTTTTCGCCCAGCTATTGAACCAGAAGATTTAACCCGCGTCCTATGTGTTCGTGCCAAACTCAACAATGACCGGATTTCTAGGCAACAAGGTTGCTTTTTACTTTTCGGTATTAATAATAAAAAATGCAATCCTGCTGAAATTCCAGATGATTGGAAACGTCTTCCAACAAAAGGAAAAAGGTTTATCGTTAGAAATAAAAGACAAATCATGCAGGAGCTCAAAGCATTCGGCATTAGCAGGCAAGTCCTCTTCCCCGAGCTCGAAAGCCAAGCTCAAGAAATCATGTCGCAATACAAGCCAAAATAACCTTTTAGGCTACCTGAGAATTTTATTTAAACAGCAGTTTGCCCCCATCAATAAGATCCCACATGAACATTACTCAAATTCTTTCCCAAGAACTTTCGGCTACCGCCGCGCAAATTAATGCCGCCATTGAGCTTTTGGACGACGGTGCGACCGTCCCCTTTATCGCGCGTTACCGCAAGGAAGCCACGGGCGGGCTGGATGATACGCAGCTGCGCCAGCTTGCCGAGCGGCTGCAATACCTGCGCGAGTTGGAAGAGCGCAAAGCCGTTGTTTTAAAAAGCATTGAAGAGCAAGGCAAGCTTTCAGACGACCTCAGGGCGCAAATCGAAGCCACCGACAACAAAACCGCGCTGGAAGACCTGTATCTGCCCTACAAGCCCAAACGCCGCACCAAAGCGCAAATTGCGCGCGAACACGGGTTGCAGCCGCTGGCGGACGTGTTGCTTGCCGAGCAGCCGCAAGATGTGGAAGCCGCCGCGCAAGGCTACCTGAACGAAAACGTTCCCGACACCAAAGCCGCGCTGGACGGCGCGCGCGCGATTCTGATGGAGCAGTTTGCCGAAGACGCGGAACTCATCGGCACGCTGCGCGACAAGCTGTGGAACGAAGCCGAAATTCACGCACAAGTCGTTGAAGGCAAAGAAACCGAAGGCGAAAAATTCAGCGATTATTTCGACCACCGCGAACCCGTCCGCGCCATGCCCAGCCACCGCGCGCTGGCAGTTTTGCGCGGCCGCAACGAAGGCGTGTTGAACATCGCGCTCAAATACCAGCCCGACGACACGCCGATTACCCAGCAAAGTGAATACGAGCAAATCATCGCCCGCCGTTTCAAGGTTTCAGACGGCCACAAATGGCTGCGCGATACCGTGCGCCTGACTTGGCGCGCAAAAATCTTTTTGTCGCTGGAACTTGAAGCCTTAGGTCGTCTGAAAGAAGCCGCCGACACCGACGCGATTACCGTGTTCGCCCGCAATCTCAAAGACTTGCTGCTCGCCGCGCCCGCCGGACGGCTGACCACGCTGGGGCTCGACCCAGGCTACCGCAACGGCGTGAAATGCGCCGTGGTGGACGACACGGGCAAGTTGCTGGATACGGTCATCGTCTATTTGCATCAAGAAAACAATATGTTGGCAACGCTGTCACGTCTGATTAAACAACACGGCGTGAAACTCATCGCCATCGGCAACGGCACCGCCAGCCGTGAAACCGACAAAATTGCGGGCGAACTGGTGCGCGGAATGCCGGAAATGGGGCTGCACAAAATCGTCGTGTCCGAAGCCGGCGCATCGATTTATTCCGCGTCCGAACTGGCGGCGCGCGAGTTTCCCGACTTGGACGTTTCCCTGCGTGGCGCGGTATCCATCGCCCGCAGGCTGCAAGACCCACTCGCCGAGTTGGTCAAAATCGACCCCAAATCCATCGGCGTGGGGCAGTATCAGCACGACGTGAACCAAAGCCAGCTCGCCAAATCGCTGGACGCAGTGGTCGAAGACTGCGTGAACGCCGTCGGCGTGGACGTGAACACCGCCTCCGCCCCGCTCTTGGCGCGGATTTCTGGTTTGAATCAAACCCTTGCCCAAAACATCGTCGCCTACCGCGATGAAAACGGCGCGTTCGACAGCCGCAAAAAATTGCTGAAAGTACCGCGCTTGGGCGAAAAAACCTTCGAGCAGGCAGCGGGCTTTTTGCGGATTAACGGCGGAAAAGAGCCGCTGGACGCGAGCGCCGTCCACCCCGAAGCCTATCCTGTCGTCGCCAAAATGCTGGCGCAACAAGGCATTACCGCCGCCGAACTCATCGGCAACCGCGAGCGCGTGAAGCAAATCAAAGCATCCGACTTCACCGACGAACGCTTCGGCCTGCCGACCATTCTGGACATCCTGTCCGAGCTGGAAAAACCCGGCCGCGACCCGCGCGGCGAGTTTCAGACGGCCTCCTTCGCCGAAGGCATTCACGAAATCAGCGACTTGCAAGTCGGCATGATACTCGAAGGCGTGGTCTCCAACGTCGCCAACTTCGGCGCGTTTGTGGACATCGGCGTCCATCAAGACGGCTTGGTACACATCTCCGCCCTGTCCAATAAATTCGTCCAAGACCCGCGCGAAGTGGTGAAAGCCGGCGACGTGGTGAAAGTGAAAGTACTAGAAGTTGATGCTGCGCGTAAACGCATTGCGCTTACCATGCGTTTGGATGACGAAGCGGGCAGTACAGCCAAAGGCAACAGGTCGTCTGAAACCCGACATCAGGAACGCCGCGACCGCAAATCCCAACACAACGACCGCGCCCCGACCAATTCGGCAATGGCGGATGCGTTTGCGAAGTTGAAGCGGTAACAGTAGTCTGAAGTGCTATTTAAAGTAAAACCGTTTTGAAACAAATAAATAAAATTAAATTGTAAAAAAAATCCCGTTTTTTTATCATATCGAAACGATATAGCAAAAAAATGGGATTTTTTTATCAATTAACCGAAAACCTAAAATGTACTCGATCGAACAATTCCCTCCCGAAGCAGACCTCGAAACGGTCCCTGTCTTGAAAAAACTGAATTCCGCCCATCGTTATCTGGCTGAATTAAAAGGTATCTGCCGCAGTATTCCCAACCAAGGCATTCTGATTAACACGCTGTCTTTGCAGGAAGCCAAAGACAGTTCCGAAATCGAAAATATCATTACCACCCATGACGAACTGTTCCGCGCAGGAATATCGGCAAGCCAGTCTAGTCCTGCCATCAAAGAAGTGCAGAATTATGCTTCAGCACTGCATTGCGGCTTCGACCTTATCCAAGAACACGGAATGCTGACCAACAATCATATTTTGACAATACAGGCCGAGTTGGAAAGCAACCGTGCCGGATTCCGCAAACAGTCGGGGACGATGCTGAAAAACGACCGTACCGGCGAAACCGTCTATACGCCGCCGCAACATACGGACGACATCATCCGCCTGATGAGCAGATTGGAAGCATTTATCAACGACGACAACACGGAAAAACCTATGACCCGCTTATCCGCATGGCGCTGCTCCATCATCAGTTTGAAAGCATTCACCCGTTTTACGACGGCAACGGCAGAACAGGCAGGATTATCAATGTGCTGTATCTGGTTTTAACCGGATTGCTGGATATTCCCGTCTTATACCTCAGCCGCTATCTGGTGCGGAACAAAAGCGAATATTACCGCCTGCTGCAACATGTACGCGATACGGGTGAATGGGAAGGCTGGTTGCTGTATATGCTGGAAGCCGTGGAACAAACCGCCAAGGACGGCATCGATACCGTGCAGCACATCCATCAGGCGATGCTGGACTACAAACATCGTATCAGGCAAAAATTCAGCTTCTACAGTCAAGACCTGATTAACCACCTATTCAACCATCCCTACACAAAAATCGATTTCCTGATGAAAACGCTGAACGTTTCTCGTCCCAGTGCCGCCAAATATCTGGACGAACTGACAGAAGGCGGGTTCCTTCACAAAGAAAAAATAGGCAGAAGCAACTACTATATCAATATTGCGCTGATGAGTATCTTACTACCAACCAATTGATAATATTTGAATTTATACAATATTAAATTAATATATTATTTACCATCATACTTGATGGCTTGCCGATATAAATAAGCGTATAGTTCCAAATATTACAAACCCATCATCACAACCTTAGGAGTTCAAACCATGAAACCTGTTTTGTTTGCCGCGCTGATTTCCTGTTTCTCCGTTGCTGCATATGCGGCCTGTACCGACAGCCAGCAACAGTGCGTGATTTATAAAAACGGCAACGTCGCGACAGAAGGCGGCTGTACGGTCAGCAAGTGCCAAAGTGCCGATGCGCAAGTGTTGAAATGGAAGCTGAAAAACGGCAAAGGCGTAACCGTTGAAATCGGTAAAAACGGTAAGGTTTTGGTGAACAAGAAACCGGGTGCGAAAGCGAACAACAGCAATGCGTCAGGCATGGGTTTGACATGCTATGCCGCCGATGCGGACAAACGCGAACAGTTCTGCTCGACCAATTATTGATTGGATTGTTGCTTTGATTAAAGGCCGTCTGAAAAGTGTTTCAGACGGCCTTGATGTTTATCCTTCCGATATTTTTTCATTGAGAAAGTCGATAAAGCTGCGCACTTTCGCACTGAGAAATGCCCTGTCGACATAGGTGGCGTTCAGTTGATCTGTCCAGATGGTGTAATCGGGCAGGAGTTGGACCAATGTGCCGTCCTTCAATTCCTGCTGAACTGCCCAAAGGGGCTGATAGCCTATGCCTGCTCCTGATTTAATCAGCTCGCGGATCATCAGTGTGTTGTCGCTGCGGATAACCGGGGAGAGGTGGAGAATGGCTTTTTCTCCGGTGTGGCGGTGGGTAATTTCCCAGTTTTGTTGACTGGTATAGGAGGGCAGGATGGCTTGGTGCTGCATGACGGCTTCGGGTGTATCGGGTGTGCCGTGTCGGGCAAGATAGTCGGGGGCGGCAAGCAGGACGAATTCGATTTTGGCCAGCGGTTTTACGATCAGCGAAGGGGAGGGGGTTTTGGAAACGCGTAAGGCGAGGTCGAAGCCTTCGGCGATGAGGTCGATATGGCGGTTGTCGAGGACGAGGTCGAGCGTGACTTTGGGATAACGCTGGCGGTATTCTGCCAACCATGCGCTCATATTACCGCCTGCAAACCACAGGGGCATGGTAACGCGCAACATACCTTGCGGCGTGTCGGTACCGCCTGCCGCTTTTTGGGCAGCGGTGTCCAAGGTATCCAGCGCGTAGCTGCACTGGCGGTAGTATTCTTCGCCTGCTTCGGTCAGATGAAGGTTGCGGCTGTTGCGGTGTAAGAGCTTGGCTTGAATGGTGTTTTCCAGATGGCTGACGTGTTTGCTGGCCATGGCGGTGGAGATATCGAGCTGATCGGCGGCACGGGTAAAGCTGCCGCTTTGAACAACTTGGCGGAAAACTTTTAGGCTAAATAGGGTATCCATTATTTCTTATTAGGAAACGTTGTATCAATAATTCGAGTATATATCTCTTACTGGGAATTATCTATACTGCACTTATTGAAATTGCTCCATACCTCTTCAGGTAGCCATTAAAATAAGGATTATTAAGATGTCAGCCCTCAAATCATTCCAACCTGTTGTATTGTCTGTCTTGCGTATTGTTGCGGCGTATCTGTTTTTGCTGCATGGTACGGCCAAGTTTTTCAGTTTTCCGATGTCTATGGGCGGTGCGCCCGAAGGCTTGATGCTGGTGGCCGGTGTTTTGGAAATTGTCGGTGGTATCTTATTGATATTGGGCCTGTTTACGCGTCCGGCCGCGTTTGTTTTGTCCGGTCAGATGGCAGCCGCCTACTTTATGGCCCACGCGTCTTCTGGTAATGTTTTGTTCCCATTGGCCAACCATGGCGAATCTGCCGTTTTGTTCTGCTTCGTGTTCCTGTATCTGGCAGTAGTCGGTGGCGGAGCGTGGGCTTTGGATAACGCTTTTGGTAAAGATAAAGATTAATTTAAGGAAAAGATCATGACTTATTCTGTTTTGCAACAAGCTGCTGAAACCCGTCGTTCTATCTATGCATTGAGCAACACCCTGCCTCTGTCCAATGAGGAAGTAACCAAAATCATCGAACACGCCGTTTTGCATACGCCGTCTTCTTTCAATTCGCAATCTGCCCGAGTGGTCGTATTGTTTGGCGAAGAACATGCCAAAGTGTGGCATTTTGTTGAAGAAGCTTTGCGTGCAATTGTTCCTGCCGAGCAGTTTGAAGCCACTGCGCAAAAACTGAACTTGTTTAAAGCAGGCGCGGCGACAGTTTTGTTCTTTGAAGATCAAGATGTTGTCAAAGGCTTGCAAGAGCAGTTCCCATCTTATGCGGCCAACTTCCCGATCTGGGCGGATCAGGCAAATGCCATGGTTCAATATGCTGTGTGGACAACATTGGCGGCTGCCGGTATCGGCGCCAATCTACAACACTACAATCCACTGCCTGATGCGGCCATTGCCAAAGAATGGAACTTGCCGGAAAGCTGGTTGTTGCGTGCGCAAATGGTGATTGGCGGTATCGCGGCTTCAGCCGGTGAAAAAGCCTTCCAACCAATCGAAGGCCGTCTGAAAGTATTTGGCGCATAAGTGAAATGATGTGTTAAACAAAGGGCGCGATGTTTGCGCCCTTTTTGAAATAACAAAATTAAAAAGGCCGTCTGAAAACAGTTTCAGACGGCCTTTTATCTATGCCATAAAATCAACCGCGGCGCCAAGTCGTACCGCCGGCGTTGTCTTCCAGAATGATTTTGTGTTCGTTCAGAAGGTCGCGGATACGGTCGGATTCCGCCCAGTTTTTATCCGCACGTGCCTGTTTGCGGCGGGCGATTAAATCTTCGATTTCTTCGTTGGAGAGGCTATTAGGATTGATTTTAAAGTAATCTTTATAAGTCAATTTGATTGGGTTTCCTTGCCGCCAAGTCGTACCGCTGGCGTTATCTTCCAAAATAATGTTATATGTATCCAAGAGCAGGTTGCGGATGCGGTCAGACTCTATCCAGTTTTTATCTGCGCGTGCTTGTTTGTCTTGCTCAATCAAATCTTCGATTTCTTTTTTGAAAAGATTGTCTGAAGCCGCACCACCTTGCAAGAACTTGATTGGATTGCGTTGCAGCAGGCCGATGATGCCGCCCAAGGCTTTCAGACAGCCCGCAAGGTGCGCATCATTAGTCTTGTTTACTTCACTGGCAAGTTTGAACAATACAGCAATGGCTTCGACCGTGCCGAAATCGTCGTTCATGGCGGCGTAGAAGCGGCGGGTGTAGTCGTTAGCGTTTTCAGATAAATCAAACTCAGCCGCTGGTGTGTTTTTCAAGGTTGTGTACAGGCGTGTCAACGCACCTTTTGCGTCGTCCAAATGCGCGTCGGAGTAGTTCAACGGGCTGCGGTAGTGGGCGCGCAGGATGAAGAAGCGCACGACTTCCGGGTCATATTGTTTCAACACTTCGCGGATAGTAAAGAAGTTGCCCAACGATTTGGACATTTTTTCGCCGTCCACACGGATGAAGCCGTTGTGCAGCCAGTATTTGACGTGGCTGGCGATGCTTTGACCGTGGTGGGTTTGCGCGTGGTCGTGGCCGCAGGTATGTCCTGTCGCGCCGACACTTTGGGCGATTTCGTTTTCGTGGTGCGGGAACTGCAAGTCCGCACCGCCGCCGTGGATATCGAAAGTATCGCCGAACAGGTTTTCACTCATGGCAGAGCATTCAATATGCCAACCCGGACGGCCGTTACCCCAAGGGCTTTCCCATGCAGGTTCGCCTGCTTTGGCCGCTTTCCACAATACAAAATCAAGCGGATCGCGTTTGAAACCGTCCACTTCTACACGCTCACCTGCGCGCAGGTCGTCTAGCGATTTGCCCGATAATTGGCCGTAAGCGGCAAACTCGCGCACGGCGTAGTAAACGTCGCCGTTTGAAGCAGGGTATGCCTTGCCGTTTTGAATCAGGGTTTCAATCATGGCAATCATCTGCGGAATGTTTTCTGTTGCCTTCGGCTCAATATCCGGACGCAACACACCCAAAGCATCGGCATCTTCGTGCATAGCCTGAATGAAACGCGCAGTCAGTTCGCCGATGGTTTCGCCGTTTTCAGCCGCGCGGGCGATGATTTTGTCGTCGATGTCAGTGATGTTGCGCACATAAGTGAGCGGATAACCGCACTCGCGCAACCAACGGGCAATCATGTCGAACACAACCATCACGCGTGCATGGCCTAAGTGGCAATAGTCGTAAACAGTCATACCGCAAACGTACATACGCACGTTTTTAGGATCGATGGGGGAGAAGGGTTCTTTTTGGCGGGTAAGGGTGTTGTAGATGGTGGTCATGGGATTATGGATTGATCTTTGTTGCTCGGATGATGATTGCTGTTCTGTTCCTGTAGATACAGACTAAGGAATATCACACGGTTGCCCGTTATTAATATGGTTGATATTCGTGAATATTGGTTTTGCATAACAATTCTCAAATGTTTTTGTAAACTTTGATGTTTTAAACCTATCTTTTAATAAGGCTACATCTAATGAAGAAGGAGAAAGTTTACTTTTACTAGGCATTTCAATATGAAGAACTATTTTTATTTCGTTGCAATTTAAGGCTAAGTGAGCAAAATCTTTTTCCTCCTGCTTTTCTGCTTTAAATTTAGCGGAAACCAATCCTGCTAATGAATCTCGAACTTTTCTTGCGATTAAATATGGTAGGTCAGATAATTTTTCATCTATTGATTGAGCATTTGGCTTAGACTCAAGTTGGTAATAATCTTTGATTTCAATTAGCCAAAGTGTCGATTCATGAAGAGCTATTATATCTACACCTGAGCTGCCACTATCGTTATCCACACTTTGATCTATCCCATTTTTCCCTTTTTCATTTGTATCAATTTTGTTACGTAAATTACAACTGTTCTGAAAAATTTCATAATGTTCCCAATCGTCATATTTGGTAGCACAGTAATCTTCAGGAAAAGTAAAAGTTAATCTCTTTTCTTTGATTATGGTCATAATCTAACCTCAAATATTCAGATACCTGTCTGCCTGCATAATGCTTTCATCTAACAATATCAATGTGTCCAAATCATTAATGCTGTCCCCTTGTTCTACTTTTGTTCCATCATCGGAAGCAACCAATGAGAAAAAACGTACAGGTAAATCTGTTTTATTTTCAAAATTCAAAAGTTCCAATTCTCTCAATAGGAATAAAGAGTGTGTTGCAATAAAAACCTGAATACCTTGTTGGGATAAAGACCAAATAATACGGGCAGCCACTTTGATCAATTTAGGATTCAGATTAGCTTCTGGTTCATCCCAAAATAGATAACCTTTATCTAGCAATGCCCCTGTTGCGATTAATCTGGCAATCATGACAAATTTACGTAAACCTTCTGCTACAAGAGGTGCTTCGATTGTTCTGTTGCTGCGATGGGGTCTTAAATAAAAACGGCCTTGTTTTTCTAGAACAGAACCATCCATTGCTTTTTCAATTTGGGAAAGTAAGTCTTTAATACGTTCATTGTCTTTTAATAATGGAGCAGTTAAGAGCTTACAAGTATCAAACCATGTTTCTTCAAATGGGATACTGTTTGTTAAATATAAAGATACAAACCAAGGGCATAAAGTGATGAGTTCCCTGCTTGGTATAAATATTGGTAATTCAGAATAGCTATTAATTAATTTTTCTATAACAACTTTTTTACTTGCCGTATTTGAAAATTTGATATGATAGTATTCTTCATTCAGTAAGGTTAATTTAATATTTGCTTTTTTAGAGTTTAAAGGGTTATCCCCTGTATTAGAATTTTCCTCATAATCCAAATCATTTTCAGTTTTAGATTTTTTCATCAGTATTTCCAAGGCACGTCTATTCGCATCAAGTTCCTCGATGATTCCCTGAAGGCCAAGAGCTTTTTTTACCAAACTACCTAAAGAATCTGGACGGAATACATTAATTAATTTGTTTGCAAATTGCGTTTCCAAATTGGTTTTCGAAAGTTCATTGTTGGGATTGGAGGTAACTTCCAATAGGCTATAAATCAGTTTAAGTAAATGACTTTTCCCACAACCATTCTCAGCCATAATTACATTTAATTGTGGAGAAAATTCAAAATTTGTATTCGGTAAGACGCTGAAATTTTCCAAATTTAAAGATTTAACAGCTTTACTTTTGCTCATAGATTAATCTCTCAATTTTTTAATATACTGATAGTTTGCTTGAAAAAGATAATATCTTCAGGCGCTCTATAGGGATAATAAATTTACTCCGGCTTAAACACGCCAGTATCCGTTTTAGGCTGCTGCTCGGCAATCTCGGCTTTTGCCGCTGCCTGCTCCGCTTCTGTTTTTTCGGCTTCGATGCGTTTTTTCTCGGTCAGGTATTGGTTGATTTGGTGTACCAATTCCTGCGTGCCTTGGTGGGTCAGGGCGCTGATTTGAAAGAGGCGCGGAGTTTCCATGTCGAATTGGAAGCGGTCGTCTGGTTTCGGATAGTCCCAGCCGATGGCTTCGAGGAAGGCGGCGCTACGCGCTTGGGCTTCTTCTTCATCAAGCATGTCGAGTTTGTTCAGCACCAGCCAGCGCGGTTTATCGTAGAGTTCTTCGTCGTATTTGCGCAATTCATTGATGATGGCGAGGGCTTCTTCGGCGGGGTTGACGGTTTCGTCGAAGGGCGCCAAATCGACAACGTGCAACAGCAGGCCGGTGCGCGATAAGTGTTTGAGGAAGCGGTGGCCTAGGCCTGCGCCTTCTGCCGCGCCTTCAATCAGGCCGGGGATGTCGGCCATGACGAAGCTGTGGTTTTCGTCGATGCGCACGACGCCTAAATTCGGATGCAGGGTGGTGAAGGGGTAGTTGGCGATTTTGGGGCGTGCGGCGGATACGGCGGTAATCAGGGTGGATTTACCGGCGTTGGGCATGCCTAACAAGCCGACATCGGCGAGGACTTTAAGCTCAAGTTGCAGGGAGCGGGTTTCGCCTTCTTCGCCGGGGGTGGATTGTTTGGGCGCGCGGTTGACGGAAGATTTGAAGTGGATGTTGCCCAAGCCGCCTTTGCCGCCCTTGGCGAGGCAGACGCGCTGGCCGTGGTAGGTGAGGTCGGCGACGATTTCGTCGGTGTCGAGGTCGCGGATAAGGGTGCCGACGGGCATTTTGAGGACGATGTCGTCCGCACCTGCGCCGTAGCGGTCGGAACCGTGGCCTTTTTCGCCGTTTTTGGCTTGGTAGCGTTTGACGAAGCGGTATTCGACGAGGGTGTTGGTGTTTTCATCGGCTTCTGCCCAAACGCTGCCGCCTTTGCCACCGTCACCGCCGTCAGGGCCGCCTCGGGGTACGAATTTTTCGCGGCGGAAACTGGTTGCGCCATTACCGCCTTTGCCTGCGGCGACTTCGATTTTTGCTTCGTCGATAAATTTCATGATGTTCTCTTATGGGTATTCGGTTGTTTCAGACGACCTTTGTTGATAGAGGAGCTTGGTGTCTGAACGGATAAAATGTTGCTTATTATAAAGGATATTTCGGTTTTAGGCCGTCTGAAATATGGTTTCAGACGGCCTTGGATTTATTGGGCGAGGGCTTGGTCGATTTCTTGGTAGAGTTGGGTGAAATTGGGTTCGCCAACGTAGGTTTTGAGGATGTTACCGTTTTTGTCGATCAGGACAGAAGTCGGGTAAACCTGTGTGCCAAAGGCTTTTGCGGCAGTTTTGTCGGCATCGTACATGACGGTGAAAGGAAGGCCGTATTCTTTGACGTACTGATGGACGCTCTCAATAGGGTCGATGGGCTGGGCAATGCCGAGGACTTGGAAATTTTTGCCTTGATAATCTTGGGCGGTTTTGATGATTTTAGGCATCTCGCTCACGCAGCCGGGGCAGGAGGGAAACCAGAAGTTAATGAGGGTAACTTTGTCTTTTAAATCGGCGTTGGTAATGGTTTTGCCTTGCAGGTCGGGCAGGGCGAAATCAGGGGCGGCTTTGTTGCTGGGGATAAGGACGAAGGCAAGAAGCGCGCCAATCGTGGCAACGACAAGGAGTGTGAGTATTTTTTTCATGATGTGAGGCTTTGAATTGCGTGTGCTAAGGTTTGGGGAACGCTGATGCTGCGGCCGCTTTTGCTGCTGACGGGCATAAGGGTAACTTCGGCTTCGATGGCGGCTTTGCCGTTGGGCAGGGTCGCGGTTTGGCTGAGGATGATGTGGCGTGTGCCAATGTCTTTCAGACGGCCTGTAAAGGTTAAAACATCGCCTTCAAGCGACGGGCGGCGATAGCGGATATCAACGCGTGCAACAACGAGCATGATGCCTTCGAGTTCGGACAGAAGCTCATGCTCTTGGAAAAACGTCCAGCGCGCTTCTTCGAGAAATTCGAGATAGCGCGCATTGTTGACGTGGCCGTAGCCGTCGAGATGGTAGTTGCGGACGGTCAGTTTCATCAGTTGAGATTGATGGGTTGGAACTCTTCGCGTGCGATTGGTTCGTGTTCGAGGTCGGTAATTACGGTGGAGAGTTGGATGTCGAACCATTCGTTGAAAATGTCGGCGTCCAAATCCGGCCATTCGCTTTCGTCTTCGCACCAGTCGGCCAATTCGGCAGCAAAAATGTCTTCGAAACGCGCTTCGATTTCATCCCATACTTCGTCGGCGGTTTCGCACGGGCGAACGAGGTAAGAATTGGCATCGGCTTGGATGTCTTCAAGCGTCAGGCCATCCAAGTGATTGCCGGGTAGGGATTTTAGCCAGTTCCAAAAAGGATCGAGGGGGATAAGCAGGAAGACGCTGCGGTTGACTTCGTACATGGTGTTTTCCTTGGTTTCTGTATAGTTGAATGATATAGCAAAGGTGGGGGACTGGCTATCTTTTGGGGGATAAAGGCCGTCTGAATTTCAGACGGCCTTTATTTTTGGAAACAATCAGGGATTTTCTGATGGTGTTTGATACAGAGTTTGAGGATTGGCTGTATCGGGGATTTCTGCTGGAGCGGATTGGGGTGCTACCGGTTCGGAAGTGGCATTGCTGTCCACCAAGTCATCAATGTCGATATTGTCGTCTTCGCTTTGAGGGAGCGTGCCGCCGGTTTGTTGGGTGCGGACTTTCATGTAAAGGTCGCGTGTGTAGCTGTATTTGTCGATGGCTGCACCTTCGAGGCTGTCGGTCAGGTCGAGGAGCTCTTCGCGGGTGTTGATGGCTTGCTGGCCGGTTGTACCCCAGCGTCCTGCGCTGGTGTGGAAGATGGCATTTTTAACCGGATAGACGGTGGTAATGGCGTTGCCGACGGTATCGCGTACGGTAGACGGGCCGAGCAGGGGGACGACGAAGTAGTTGCTGTTTTTCCAGCCCCATGAGGCGAAGGTGTCGCCGAGGGTGTTTTTATTGCTGGGTACGCCGCCTGCACCGGCTACGTCGATTAAACCGCCAAGGCCGAAGGTGGTGTTGATGCCGACGCGGACGAGGTCTTCGCTAGCGCGTTTGATGTCAAGGCGCAGCACGTTGCTGCCGAAGCTGACAACATCGCGCAGGTTGTTGAAGAAGTTGCTCACGCCGGTACGCACCGGTTTGGGCGTTACTTTGCGATAGCCGCGTGCTACAGGGGAAAGGACGTATTTGTCTGCTTTGTCGTTGAACTTGGAAACGGTGCGATTGTAGCCTTCGTAAGGGTCGGCCGGATTGCGTTCGGCAAGTGCGGGAGCGGAGGCAAGGCTGATGATGAGGCAGAGGGAAGCGGTGGTTTTTTTCATGATTGCAACCAGTCTTTGATTTCGTAAAGTTCGGCCAGTGCGCGGACGGAATCGGGAATGTTTTGAATGGTCGGTTTTTTGTCTGTCCGGCGCAGAGCGTTGAGCAGCAGGGAAACGCAGGCGGAATCTGCTTTGCCTACTTGGCTGAAGTCTATGCTGTCTGTTTCTTTCAGACGGCATTGTTGTTCGTAGCGCGCAAAGGCGGAGGCAGTCAGGGTTTTGACGGTAACGTCGCCGCTGATGTAGAGCGTGCCGTTGCGGATTTCTGTTTGCATGGTGTCTTTATGATGTAAGGCACCATGCCGTCTGAACATCAGGCGGCATGGTGCGGGGGTGGATTATTTACCGCCGTTTTTGGCTTTCAAGTCGGCAATCAGACCATCAATACCTTTGGCTTTGATGGTTTCGCCGAATTGGTTGCGGTATACGGTAACCAAGCTTGCGCCTTCGACTGCGACATTGTATGCGCGGTATCTGCTGCCGCTTTGGTAGGTGGTGAAGTCCATGTTGACCGGTTTTTGGCCGGAAACGTTGATTTCGGCGCGGACAACGATTTCTTTACCGCCTTTGTTTACGACCGGGTTGTCTTTGATGTTGACCTTGGCGTTTTTGAATTTCAGCATGGTGCCGGAGTAGGTGCGGATCAGCAGGGTTTGGAACTCTTTGGTCAACGCTTGTTTTTGTGCGTCAGTCGCAGTGCGCCACGGATTGCCGACGGCCAAAGCGGTCATGCGTTGGAAGTCGAAGTAAGGGATGGCGTAGGCTTCAGCTTTTTGGCGTGCAGTGTTGGCGTCGCCGCTGTTGAGGATTTTCAGCACTTGAACGGAGTTTTCACGGACTTGGTTGACTGCGTCGGCAGGAGAGGCAAAGGCCATGCTGATGCTCAATACGCCGATGCTCAATGCGCTGATGAAGGAAGTTTTTTTCATGGGAGTGTCCTGAATATTGAGTGGATATGTGTTTATTGTTTGTTTTGACCGGCAGATTCACCATCTGCGTTTTTCTCGGCAAAGCTGGTCATGAATTTGCCGATAAGGTTTTCCAAAACCATGGCGGAGCTGGTGACGGTAATGGTGTCGCCTGCCGCCAAAGAATCGGTATCGCCACCTTGTTGCAGGCCGATGTATTGTTCGCCCAACAGGCCTGAAGTCAGGATTTGTGCGGAAACGTCGCTGCTGAACTGATATTGGCTGTCCAGATTGAGGGCGACTTTTGCCTGATAGGATTTAGGGTCGAGCTGAATGGAGGCAACGCGGCCGACCAGTACGCCTGCGGATTTGACCGGAGCGTTGGTTTTCAAGCCGCCGATGTCGCTGAAATCAGCATAGACGGTGTAGGTTTGTGATGATTTGCCGAACGATTGTCCGCCGGCGGCGCGGAAGGCGAGAAAGCCGATAGCGGCCGCGCCCAGTAAGACAAACAGTCCTACCCAAAATTCCAAAGCATTTTTTTTCATGTGCTATTGTCCTTGTTTCATTCTTTTTAAGTGTCGTTTCAGACGGCCTTCAGTCGGTAAACATCCATGCGGTCAAAATGAAGTCGACAGCGAGGATGGTCAGGGCGGAAGACACTACGGTGCGTGTACTGGCGCGCAAAATACCTTCGGAAGTCGGTACGCAGTGAAAACCCTGATGTACGGCTATCAGCGTAACGGCTACGCCGAAAGCGGCGGATTTGATTAAGCCGTTGAGTACGTCGTAATGGAAGGTAATGTTGTTTTGCATTTGCGACCAGAAAATACCGCCGTCCAAACCCAGCCATTCGACGCCGACCAAATACGCGCCGTAAATGCCGGCAACGTTGAAAATCGACGCCAGCAAAGGCATGGAAAACACGCCCGCCCAAAAGCGCGGCGCAACCACGCGTGCCACGGGGTCGACCGCCATCACGTTCATTGCTTCAAGCTGCTCGGTGGTTTTCATCAAACCGATTTCGCTGGTCATGGCACCGCCCGCGCTGCTGGCAAACAGAATAGCCGCCAATACGGGACCCAATTCGCGCAACAGGGAAGCGGCAACCATATAGCCCAAAATATCGGCGGATTTGAATTTTGCCAGCTGCGTATAGCCTTGCAAGCCCAATACCATGCCGACAAACAGGCCGGAGACGGCAACAATCAGGACAGACAACACGCCTGCAAAGTAAACCTGGCGGATGCTCAGGCGCGGTCGGGTAAATGCCGTGCCTGATTTGGCCAGGATATGCAGGAAAAACAGCGTAATGCTGCCCAGCGATTGGATGAAGCCGAGGGTTTTTGCCCCGACGGAACGGATAAAATTCATAGGTTTCAGTTGATTGGTTAAATGGTTTTCAGACGGCCTTGTTTAAGCTTCAGGCCGTCTGAACATCAGCCCAGCAAGTCTTGTTTTAAAGTCGTTTGCGCCGGATAGCGGTATGCGACGGGGCCGTCTGCCAAACCGCCGACAAACTGGCGCACCCAAGGCGAGTCGAGTTCGCGCATTTCTTTGGGCGAGCCGGAGAACATGATTTCGCCGTGTGCCAAGAAAATCACTTGATCGACGATTTCCAGCGATTTTTCGATGTCGTGCGTTACCATCACGCTGGTGGAGCGCAGGGCTTTGTTGGCGCGGCTGATGAGGTGGGCGATGACGCCCAGCGAAATCGGGTCGAGGCCGGTGAAAGGTTCGTCGTACAACATGATTTCAGGGTCGAGCGCAATCGTACGCGCAAGGGCGACGCGGCGCGACATACCGCCGGAAAGTTCGGAAGGCATCAGGTTTTCAACACCGCGCAAACCGACTGCATTCAGTTTCAGCAATACTAAATCGCGGATGACCGCTTCGGGCAAATCCGTCAGCTCGCGCATGGGGAAGGCGATGTTGTCGAAGACGGATAAGTCGGTGAACAATGCGCCGTGTTGGAACAAAACGCCCATGCGGCGGCGGTGTTCGTACAGCTCCTGCGCCGAAAATGCAGCTAAATCGCGCCCTTCAATCAGCACTTTGCCCGATTGCGGGTGGATTTGCCCCGTAATCAGGCGCATCAGCGTGGTTTTACCGCTGCCTGAACCACCCATTACGGCGGCGAAATTGCCTTGTGGAATGCTGAAGTTGATGTTGTTCAGAATAGGACGGTCGCCATATGCGAAGGCAACGTCTTTCATTTCGATGAAGGGTGTGGAACTCATGCAGGAGAGGGGTGTCAAAAAATGTATTTTAATTACGGGTATTGTAAAGGGTATTGGATATTCGGGCAATTTTCAGACGGCCTGCGCTTAGGAATAACGGGTAAAAACGTGTGAAAGAATGCAGAAGCGTTGGTGGTACGGTCGTTTTGTTGCGTGTTGTGTCAAACATACAGACGGCTGTGTAGGTATATTTTGTATAGAAATACAAAAAAACAACTGAATCAAATCCAATAAAAATATTTTTATCATCAAATATCAATACTTTTTTTGGGGGCGCTTATACAGGACACGGCTAATCCAATATCTATTGAATTCTTTGT
Source organism: Neisseria sp. HMSC073G10 (assembly GCF_001812605.1). NCBI lineage: Bacteria > Pseudomonadati > Pseudomonadota > Betaproteobacteria > Neisseriales > Neisseriaceae > Neisseria > Neisseria sp. HMSC073G10. Next base: position 195,362 of record NZ_KV809528.1, read on the forward strand.
GAAAAGAAAGAATAAAACATCAATAAATCTTCTTTCCTCTCTCTTGTAGAATAATATATTTCTTTAATTTTGTTATTTGCTCCACGCCTAAAGCGTCCTGTTGGTCCATATATTTCACCCGTTTCATCCATATAGTTTCAAGTTTAGTGGGATACGGACTTAGCTAATGGGCTTGAATCAACGAATAGAAGGAACTCCTCCATTTTTAGAAACAAATATAGGCCAATTTCCAATAATAGATTTGTTTATATCCATTGTTTCTAAATATTCTTTTGACTGATATGGGAAAACCCACCCATCATCATTTTCTCGTACATGAGATTCAACTATTAACAATGAAATTCCCATTTCTTGCTCTATTTGACTTAAAAAAGATACTGCGATTTTCTTTGCTTCTTGATAAGTAATTACCATGGAAATACCCCAAATTGAAAATGTTTGAAGATAGCAAAATTGACTTCTCCTCCTTTTTGTATTTGCCCATCAATATACCTTTTTGGATAATTGCACTTTATGGCCTGCTGGATCGATGGCGTTAAACAAAGGCCGTCTGAAACGGTTTTTCTGTTTTCAGAAGGCCTCTTAGCTCAAACCTTGAGAACCGCATGCGTGCGTT
>NZ_KV809528.1:196077-251979 GCF_001812605.1 Neisseria sp. HMSC073G10
TGAGTTTAGGTTTCATATGGGCTACGGCTTGCTAATTTATGATTTATCTATATTCCTGATATCTAATAGAATTATATAAAATACCATTCTTATCAAAAATAGGTAATAATTTAATCAAATACCAGTTAACATCAACTATTTCTTTATCAAAATTTTTAATATTAATGGTGATGCTAAATGAGAATTCAAAATTAGGGAAAAATAAAACTTGTCCACCAATATTGGTGTCAGCCCATGTTATTGAAAATCCAATTACTTCATCTAAATTACTTTTTATTCTTAAAAAATCTAAAATTTCTTTTTCTGACATAGAAGCTGAATTCCAATCATAGTCTTCATCGCCAAGTGGTAAGTAAACAAAATTTCCATCATCTAGAAAACTCCAACCTCCATACAATAAGCATTCTAGTATTTCATAACGAGAAAATTTTTTATTATTCATGGATAAATCCATATCCAAACTTACACTTCTTGACATTTTTAAATCTCCTATAACTTTTAATATTCAAAATATTTAATACCTTTTTTGTTCAAAAATTCTTTAACATGTTTGGGGATTGGTGTATTTGAATGTAATTCATATGTTGCTCCATTTTTTGTTGCAATTTTCAGTCTATCACCCATATCTGATTTAAATTTTTCGAATTTTTGAGGTGTAGAAGTGTGATCTCTCCAGAAATTACCAGATTTGGCTTCATACCAACGATTGATTGTAATAGCACCGTCAAACTCTCTCCCTCCCATTTTAAAGCTTCCATTTCCTCCATGAAATTTAACTAACCAATCTTCAAATTCTTTTCTGATTAGCCCAGATGGACCTCTGCTTAATTTCTTAATTTCTTTTTCTATTTGAGCATGTTGGTTAAAGTTGCTGTTTTTATTTCCGTTTCTTATTTCCTGAACATTTTTCTCCACCTGCTCACGAGTTGTCAATTTATTAAGCTTCCTATCAACCTCCCATCTCGGTTTTGCATCAGACACAGGCTTAGCCTTAGGCATACCGGCCCCTGATTTACCCACACTGAACAAATCTATAGAAAACTGAACATATTCCGCAGCCTGCTCCGACAACCCCAACTGCTTCAAGGTCTGGACCGTAATCGTCGGTCGTTGCTCGCTGGCTTTTTTTCCGAAGTTTTTCGTCCCAGTAATGACATGATCGTAGGAAGACGTTACACCAACCAAAGCGGCGGCACAGCCGAAGCCGAAAGTCTCGGCACAAGATCCGCCTCCGGCTACACTGGAAAGCACAACCCCCAAACTGCCCGAAACGATTTCAGCTCCGGGTTTGACGTAGCGGTGTAGGATGCTTTTGTCTTCCGCATCCAGCTTTTCATATTCGGCCTTCAGGTAGTCGGCCACCCAATCGGGATGTCGGTTTAGATAGCCTATGGATCCGTTTTTCAAGTCCTTAAACCGACTGTCAAAGTGTTTATCTTGGATAAATTCGATGATGCGTCCTATATTTTGACGACATTCGGTAATTCTTCCTTTGGAACTACATTCATGCTTGACTTGCTCTTTTATGACGGAATAAATTTTAAGAGCTGTCTGTTCGTCCTTCTTTAAGGCCGCTGATTTCAGACGATCTTTTTAATTTAGTTGGGTTTTCAACTCAACCTACACACTTAATCTGAAAGTTCATATAGCATATCCAAAAAGGCATCAAAACTATCTGCAATATGGCTAGTTACCATTTTCGTATCTCCATTCTCATCTTCATAAAAATCATCATGATACATCAGAATGATACATGGATTTTCATTGCATTTTCTGTAATCAAAACAGATATAATCGCCATTAGCTGAAATCCCAAAAGCAATCACTTTTTTTGCATACCCATATTCATCATCAATACATGAATAGCTATAAATATCTTCATAGCCTAAATTTTGCTTATACCCTAAAAATGAAATGTCCCTTTCATCATTTTCACCGTATTGATTGATAAAATTGAAAATATTTTCTTTAGGGTATAAATGATCATGTTTGCCAAGAAGTGATACATATGAAACAGGAAAAACGACCCCTACATCTTCAGCAAATTGTTGAATTGTTCTTATTGGAACCAATCCCTCATCTGATAATATTGATAGTTTTCTCATTTTTACTGACCTTTCTTTAACGATTTTTGACCAGTATGCCTAACAGCTTTATGAATACTATTAGGAATTAACTGCATATTATAAAGAGGCGGGCAAATATGCCCGCTTTATTTTTAATATTTCTGCAAACCTTCTACCTTGATTTCTTTGGCATTGGCATTGATGAAGGCTTGAGTCGCTTTCATCGTGGCTTGGATGCGCGGATCGTTCCAACGCACGATTTGGTTGTTTTCATCGCGCTTGTCCGACCAGATGATCACGCCGTCGGTGTATTTTTTGCTGATTTCGAGCATTTTACGCCAGCGGACGGGGTCGATGAACTGCTTGAAATAAGGGTTGTTGGTGGCCGAATAATATTGCGGCCAGATGTAGCCGATGATTTTTTTGTTAGGAAAGCGTTGGTGGATGTCGTCAACGGCGGTTTTCACGTCTTTTTCCCATTGCACCAAATCGGGGGAAGTGATGTAGAACACAGGATTGGCATAGTCGCTGATGGCGGCGGTGGGCGCACGGCGTTTGCTGACTTGCCGCCATTTGGCCAAGATAGTTTCGTTGTCAACGTTGGGGCGGTAGTGGCGGATGCCGTGCAGGTGTTCGGAGGGCATGCCGTAGTTGCTGATGAAGGCGCGCGGGTTTTCTTCTCTGAAGATCTGGTACATCCGCGCAAAGTCGGTTTTCAATTCGTCGGGTGTCAGCAGCTGGCCGTCTTTTTCGGCAAACCAGCTTTCGATGTCAGTAGAAATGGTGCGGTAGCCTTCTCGGCGAGATTGTTTGGCCAATTCGCGGATACGCGTTTCGTTGAGTACGCCGTGTTTGCGTTTGCCCGTCGGATCGGGTTTGACCAGCTCGCTTTCGTAAACCAAGAACACTTTGGAGAGTTTGTCGGCGGTCAGGTCGGGTTTGCCGACGTAGTCCATGCGGTCGTAGATGATGAAATCTTTGGCATGGGCGGAGAGGGCGGTCAATAAGAGGACGAGGGGCAAAAGGCGGTTGGGTTTCATGTTTTTAGGCAGATAAGGGAAAAGGGCCATTGTACGGGAAGCGGTGTTAAAGTGAGTCAAAGGCCGTCTGAAAGGATAAAAGTTCTTTCAGACGGCCTTTTATTTGAATGTAGCAGGAATATTCAGCTTTATGGCTAGTGTCACGGATTTATTGCGCTGAAGTTTTCTCTAAGAATAGGAAAGTCTCGGCTTTGTTGCGCGGTCTTGCGCCTTGCCACAAGGTTTGCCAACCCGAAGGTGCACCGACATTGGCGGCTTGGCGGATGAGGCGGTAGCGGCAGGACGGGTTGTCGGTCGTGGTTTTAATATGGCTGTATTGTGTCCACGCGATGCGTGTGCGCTGGTCTTGGCCGTCGATGCTGATACATTCGAGGCCGTCTGAAAGTTTCTGTTTCAATTCGGAAGAAAGCGCGGCTTCCATTTGGTGAATCACCGGCGCATGGCTTTTTGCGGCGTTGAGCCACGGTAAAAACAGGGTCATCAGCAAGGCCCAGGCCAAGGTAACGCCGGCTGCCCAGTTGGTTACGGCTTGGCGGCCGCGGATGTTTTTACGCGTAATCGCCCAGAGCCATAACGGGGTAAACAGCAGGGCGACGGTCATCGGAATCGGGTCAATGTCGGGGGTGTAATACGGGCTGAAATAGGCGGCGCGTTCGGCCAGCTTGGCAGGCCAGCCGTAGTTCATGGCGAAGAAGCCCAGCCACAGGAAGACGGCAATCAGACCAAATGCCATGATGCCGAACCAGTTGATAAATGCCGCCGCACCACGGCGCAGGCCGTCCAGTTGTGCTGCGCCGAGCAGGGCGAGCGGCGGCAACAGCCAAACGAGGTTGTCTTGCAGGCGTTGCGGGTTGATGGCGAGCAGGGCTGTCATGATAACCAGCCACGACAGGCTCAGAATGCCCCAGTTTTTATCGTGGATACGCGTGCGGCTGAGCGTCCATGCCGCCAGTGGCCAGGCAGGCAAGGCAAACCACAGCAGGTTTTTTAGATAATAGGGCAGGTTGAAGGCCGTCTGAATCTGATGGAAGCCGCCGAATACGCCTAAGAAATAATGGTTGAACCAAATATCAAACCATTCGGGATTGGTTTTCGATAAGACCAGCGGATACAGAATCAGCAGAGGCAGGGAAACGACGATGGCGCCAATCAGGGTCAGCAGATAGCGTTTGCTCTGCCAAGTGGAATGGAACGACAGGGCAAGTGCCAAAAACATCATGGCTGAAGTCAGCAGGTAACCTGAGGAGAGGGCGAGTAAAACCCAGCCGCCGCACAACAACAAAATGGCAATAATGACGCGGCGGCGTGCCAGTGAAAAGCCGCACAGAATCAATCCAAACGCGGCAAAAGCGGCCGACATGGGATTGAGGAAGTGGGCGATGGGCAGCAAACCGATGCTGCCGATAAGGATTAAGACAACGCTGCGGCCGTGGTGTCTGCCGAGGAAGTTGAAACCGGCAAATCCGCAGGCCGTCAGTCCGATGGCGGTAAATACCACGCCGGCAAAACGCGCGGCATCATAGGCATCGGCCGCCCAAGGTGAAAACAGTGTTTGGAATGCGGTTGCCACCCACAAAAAAGCAGGGGAGATGGTGAAGTCGGGTTGGCCGAAGATTTGTGCAACCAACAGGCTGCCGCCGTTTTTCATGGATTCGGAGGCGGTAAAGAGGGAGGGTTCGGCAGGGTTCCACAAGTCATGCGAGAACACGCCCGGCCACAGCCAGGCAAAGGCCATCAGCAGCAGAAGCCATGGTTTTTCATGGGTTTTTTGGGGGCGGCGCGGATCGGGCGGTGTGTAAGTCAGCATGGAAGGTCAAAAAACGGTTGGTTTGAATAGCAATGGTACAGGGTTTGACGGGTTTGCGCGATATGCCGGACCGGAGAGCTTTGTAAAAGAATGCTTACGGCTCGTTTTTATCGGGTGGTTGGAAGGATATGGCATTTGGTTGACGACAAAAAGCTCAGGCCGTCTGAAAGAAAAGTTTCAGACGGCCTGAATGCAAAAAAGACTGCACGAAGCAGTCTTTTTGACAAAGCGGCAATTAGCGTTTGAACAGGTTGCCGAATTTGTTGTTGAATTTGTCCACACGACCGGTAGTGTCGACGATTTTTTGAGTACCGGTGTAGAAAGGGTGGCACAGAGAGCAAACCTCAACGTTGAAGCTGTCTTTCTCCATTGCGGATTTGGTTACGAATTTGTTGCCGCAAGAGCAGGTAACGTTGATTTCGTGGTAGTTCGGGTGAATACCTTGTTTCATTTGATTTCCTTTCGATTAAGCGGGCACAGGGGTTTTGCCTGTACTTCAGTTAAGCGTGGAATTTTCGCTATTTTTGGCTGTTTCGTCAAGAGGATATTTTGTATGCAGGGTAGTTTCGCAACAGAAGAGAACAGTTTAGAATAGAATATCGAACCAAATATTATGCGATCAGATTGTAATCTAACTGAAAAGAGGATGTAAAACCTCCTCTAGATGTGAAACTTTAAGAAGAATAATAGTCTGAATAATATTTACGCTTGTACGAACAGGAGACGGAATCAATGTGGAAAAAGATATTGACGTGCATTTTGCGTGTTTTGGGAGGAGTGTTGCCCCCGTCTTATTGCAAACCATTCGGCAGAATTGCGCAAAAATTCCGTGTTGCTTTGGCTGCGTGTATTTCTCCAAACATCGGTAAAAACGTCAATATTGAAAAAGGCGGGTACGTCTTTCCGGATACGGTAGTCGGCGACAATTCGGGTATCGGCGTAAATTGCGAAATCTGCCGCGGGTTGACCCTCGGCAAGAACGTGATGATGGGGCCGGAATGCCTGTTTTATTCGACCAACCACAAATTCAACCCTGAAACCCGCCGCTTCGAAGGTTATACAGATATCAGCCCGATTGTGATTGAAGATGATGTTTGGATTGGCCGGCGTGCGATTATCATGGGCGGCGTTACCATCGGTAAGGGCGCGGTAATCGGTGCAGGTTCGGTGGTTACCAAAGATGTGCCGCCTTATTGCGTGGCTGCGGGCAACCCTGCGATTGTTCGGAAAAAACTGCTGGATGAGCAAGAGCTTGCAGCCGAATAGCGTAAACAAAATAGCAAAATAAAAGGCCGTCTGAATTTCAGACGGCCTTTTTTCAATAGTGCTTAAGCGGCAATTTTTTCGCATTCTTTAATGCAAGCCAAGCAAGATTCGTAGCAGGCTTTGCATTCAGCGTGGTGGCCGGCGTGTTCTTTGCAGGCGGCAGCACATTGTTTGCAGGCTTCGATGCACACTTTTGCCAAAGATGGGGTCAGGCGTGAATTTTGGGCAGCGAGGTTTTGCAATGTGCCGCACAGTGCCAACATTTGGTTAACGCCGGTTGCGCAGTCTTTCATGGAAGTATCACCGGAGCTCAACAGAGTGATGCAGTGAGTCAGGCAGATTTGACCGGCTTCAACGCAATGTGCGGCTGCTTTGCGCGCAGCTTCGTAGGCGCGCGGTGCAGAATGCGCGTGACCGGCATGACCGGCGTGGTGTGCATGGCCTGCATGGTCGTGAGCACGGGCAAAAGAAGCGGCGGCGGTAAGGGAAACAGCAGCGGCGCTGCCGATAAATTGACGACGGTTCATAAGATAGAGTCCTTTTTGCTTGGTGAAATGATATTACGAATAATTAAATCTATTCGATAACAATAGGTTAACATATTATTTGTTTATAAACAATAAAGGCTGCCTGAACTTTTAGGCAGCTTTTTTTAGATACGCGTTAGGTTGATAGAGTTTTCTTTTCCTGAATCAGCAGCTTCAACAAAGTTGCCGCGCTGTCCAAGACCGTATCAGCATATCCAGCAATAAAGGTTTTTGCCAATAAAAAAGAAAAGGCCGTCTGAAAAATATTCAGACAGCCTTTATTTAAACTAAAGCCTACATCAGATAACTTCTAAAATGAAGTACTGACGCAGTTTTTCGTACACATTATTTTGTACGTTGATACAACCATTGGTTATGATGCGGTCGGCCACATGAGGGGAGACGATGCGTTCCATGCGTCTTTCCTGTGGCTTGAGCGTCCATACCCTGTGTAACGCAAACAGAAAGTCATTTTCTTCTTTGAAGCCGATAACCTCGCCACCGTAACCCGGTTTGCTGGTCATCATCGGCGTCATATTGAATTTGCCTTTCGGAGTGGTCTTGCCAATCAGTACCGGATGGCACTGACCGTCATCGGCAAAGCAAAGCTCCGCCTTAGCTGTATTGACCACAACTTTTTTACGCTGGATATAGTCACTGACAGCATCGGCAGCGGCCAAAGAATTCAGACCTGCTGCCAAGGCTATACCCAATAGGATCCGTTTCAAATTTGTCCTTATTGACGGATGCGTTTAGGAGCTTCTTTAATGATCTCGCGGATGATCACTTGAGGCTCTTGTTTAGGTGTAGGTGCTGGAGGAGGACACACGGCATCTTTAGGGAATACTGGATTCCAGAAGAAGCTGCGTGCAAATTTGTCTTTGTCGTAGATCACTTTGTATTGGCAAGTAGTGATGCCTTCAACGCCGGAAGTGTTTTCAGGGTCAACGCCTACGCCTGGGGTGTAGAAGTGGAACAGGTAGTCCCATTCACGCACGCCAACCATGCCTTCGTCGTAGTGAGGACGGCCGAGGATTTTGTAGATGTCGTCTTTGGTCAGGCCAGGACGCATTTGATCTAGCTCGTCAAAAGTCGGGAATGTACCGCGGTCTTTGTTGAAGGTCAGGGAGTAAGGTTTAGGGAAGCGTGGCTCGTCTGTAGTGCCTTCAGGAGTGATTTTGCTCTTAGTAGCACAGGCGGCCAGCAGGCCGGTAGCCAGCAGGACGAAGCCTACTTTTGCGATTTTTTTCATTTGATAATCCTTTTATTGATTTTACCGGCCGAACTTTTCAGACGGCCTGTTAGTGCCGGCAGCGAGTTTGCCGGTTTACCCAAATAATGTTGTGCTTCTTAAAGATGTACCCGACGGTTTGACAAACAGAACATCGGCACATTCCGGCAGGGCATTGCGCCTCATCTCCGTTGTATCCGCCTGAATCGGCAGAGCCGTTCAGACGGCCTGACTGACATTTATTGTCACTTTGTAACAATTTCACTGCGAGTAAGGCTTGGGGTTTAGAGATGTCCGGTTTTCGATAAATCAGGTTGTATTGCGTAATACCTTGTTATCTTTGTGCTTTAGTTCTTTTTGGCATTTGCCGGAGATTAGGTACTTAATCTTTCGGGTGTTATCCCTGCAAATTGTATGCCAGTTTTCTTTTATACGCATAATCTGAGTATGCCAAAATGTTGGCTTTATACAACATTCATATTAGCGAACCAGAAACGGATTGTACCTTTTCTCATGCCCGATACTGGTCATACGGCCGTGTCCGGCTATAACTTGCGTGGTTTCGGGCAGGGTTAATAGTTTAGCGCAGATATTGTTTATGAGGTCATCATGATTGCCGCGTGGAAAATCTGTGCGACCGACAGTCTCATAAAATAAAACATCGCCTGCGACTAAAAGTTCATTTTCGGCGTTGTAAAAAACGACTTGGCCGGGAGTGTGGCCGGGAATGTGGAGGACTTGGAAGCTGTGATTGCCGACCTTGAGCGTTTCTCCTTCTTCCAACCAGCGTGTCGGCGTGAATGACGGAGAAACGGGGAAGCCGTATTGCGCCGTCGTTTGCGGAAGGGCTTGGAGCAGGAATTCGTCGTCTTTGTGCGGGCCGAGAACGGGTACGTCGCAGGTTTTTAAAAGCTCAACCACGCCGCCTGCGTGGTCAAGATGGCCGTGGGTCAGCCAAATGGCCGTCAGCTTGAGGCCTTTGTTTTGGACTTGTTGCAATAAATAGGGAACGTCGCCGCCGACATCGGTCAAAACGGCTTCTTTGGTTTCGTCATCCCAAATCAGCGTGCAGTTTTGACGGAAAGGGGTAACGGCGTTGATTTCAAATTGGAGTGCCATGGGTGTTCCTGGGAAAGGCTTATTTAATGTTGTTTACGTTTCAGACGGTCTTTTGTTATTATGCACATATAATAAAAAGCAAGTCTGGAAAAGTGTCTTATGAATAATGTAATGCGAACCATGATACCGATTTTTGCGGCTTCTTTCATCTCTGCGGCGTTTGGTGCAGATTTGTTGTTGGCGCAGGAATATAAAAATCAAGATATTGCCGGTTGGGCCATGAGTGAAAAGTTGGATGGCGTGCGCGCGTATTGGGACGGCAGGCAGTTGGTCAGTCGTCAGGGCTATGCGTTTACACCGCCCAAAGGTTTTACAGCAGGTTTTCCGCCGTTTCCGATGGATGGTGAGTTGTACAGCGGACGAGGGCGGTTTGAGCAAATTTCCGCGACGGTGCGTTCTGCCTCGGGAACTTGGGACGGCATCCGCTTGCATGTTTTTGATGTGCCACAGGCGCAGGGTAATCTGTATCAGCGGTTGGAAACGGCTTCGAAATGGCTGAAATCACACCCGTCGGCACGGTTTACGGTTATTCCGCAAGTCAAGGTGCGCGACAAACAGCATGCTTTGGATTTTTTGAAACAAGTTGAAGCGCTGGGTGGGGAAGGGGTGATGCTGCGTCAACCTGAAGCCCGTTATGCAAGCGGTAGAAATGGGCAGCTGTTGAAGCTGAAAAGTGAATATGATGATGAATGTACGGTAACGCGTCATTATGAGGGCAAAGGGCGCAATGTCGGGCGTTTGGGTGCGGTAGGATGCAAAAACCGATATGGCGAGTTTCGTATCGGCAGCGGTTTTAAGGATAAAGACCGCGACCATCCGCCGAAAATCGGTGCGCTGATTACTTACCGTTATCGTGGTTTTACGCAAAAGGGAACGCCGAAATTTGCAACATTTGTCAGGGTGCGCTCAGATCGATAAAACAAATTAAAGGCCGTCTGAAAGTAGGTTTCAGACGGCCTTTAATATAGATGTTGCATAGCCTTTTATAAGGTTTCCAATACATCAGGCAACTCGGCCAAGCTGTTGAGCATGGCGACATGGGGCATGGAGGAAAGCTGTTTGGAGGTATGTGCGCCGGTGGTGACTGCGATGGCGCGGATTTTAGCATTGGCGGCCATTTCTAGGTCGTGGGTGGTGTCGCCGACGACGACGGCCTCTTCCGGTTCAACACCCAGTCGATCGCAGAGGGCGAGTACCATATCGGGTGCGGGTTTGGACGGATATTCGCTAGCGCAGGCGGTTTCTAGCCAAAAGGCTTGGGTGTCGGTTTGTGCGATGGCTTTGTCCAAGCCGCTTCGGCCTTTGCCGGTGGCGACGGCAAGCCAATAGCCTTGTTGTTTCAAGCGTTGCAGGCAGGGCAGGGCTTCGGGAAACAGGGTCATGTTGCGGTTGTTGGGATTGAGGTAGTGCGCGGCATAGGTCTCAATCAGGGTTTCCTGAACGTGTTCGCTGACGTTGTGGGCAAGGCGGCGGATGATGCCGGAGAGGCTGTATCCGATGAGTGGGCGGATTTGGTCGGCTTCGGGAACAGGCAGACCGCAATCGGCAAAGCTTTGTTGAAAGGTGTGGATGATGGGGTTGGTGGTGTCGGCAAGTGTGCCGTCCCAGTCGAAAATAATGAGTTTGGGTTTCATGGGTTTCCTTTCAGACGGCCTTTTCCTGATTTTCCAGCATTAAAACAAATTGTGCCAATTCTTGCGGCAGGGGGGCTTCCAGGATCAGTTTCTCTCCGGTCAGCGGATGGGCGAGATGCAGCTCGGAAGCGTGCAGGAACATTCTTTTCAAACCGAGTTTTTGCAGGCGTTTGTTGGCTTGATAGTCGCCGTAGCGTTCGTCGCCGGCAATGGGGCAGTCTTGCGATTGCAGATGGACGCGGATTTGGTGGGTGCGGCCGGTTTTCAGGGTGGCTTCGACAAAGGTCAGGTCGGATAGGCCGACTTGGTGCAAAAGGCCGTCTGAAAAACGGTTTAACACGCGGAAGATGGTGTGGGCGGATTGGCCGTCTTCGCTGACGCGCACCATTTTTTCGCCTTGTGCGCCGGTGTATTTGAACAGGGGGAGCTTGACGTGGAAGCGGTCGTTCGGCAGCCTGCCGACACCCAGCGCGAGATAGATTTTTTTCGGATGGTCGTTGCGGATGGCTTCGTGCAGTTTCACCAAGGCGCTGCGTTTTTTGGCAATCATCAAAAGGCCGCTGGTGTCTTTGTCGAGGCGGTGGACGAGTTCGAGATAACGTGCTTCGGGACGAGCGCGGCGGATTTGTTCGATGACGCCGAAGCTCACGCCGCTGCCGCCGTGGACGGCAACGCCGGATGGTTTGTTGATGACCAAAAGCGCATCGTCTTCGTAAACGATGTCAAACTCGCGCGCAGGCGCGGCCTGGCTTTCAGACGGCCTTTGTTTTTCGGCGATACGTATCGGCGGAATGCGGACGGTATCGCCTGCCTGAATGCGGTTGTCGGGTTTACAGCGTTTTTTGTTCAGCCGCACTTCGCCGGCGCGGATAATGCGGTGGATATGGCTTTTCGGGACGCCTTTGAGGATTTTTATCAGATAGTTATCAAGGCGTTGGCCTTCCTCGTGTTCGGCAACGGCAATCAGGCTGACTGAATCTTTGCGTATTGCGTGCATTTTCTCTATAATCCCAAACGTCCGTTTCGGGACTCGAACCTGCCATCGCAGGCCGTCTGAAACGGATTTATTGTTAAAACGAGATTTTATATTAAAAACGCACTCCGCAAAGCATTTCCTTGTGTTTGTTCAAAGCCGGCAAACGCAATCCCGTAATTAAGTTTGAATTGAACCTGCCGTCCGGCCGGGCGTAAGACGCAGTCCGCGCAGCACCGTCCGAAATTACCGGCGCTACGATAATAAGAAGATGTAGGCTGCCTTATTTTGTCCGAAACATCAGCATTCGGACGGCAGCGGAACCATCAACCTTTCCGCCGCATTGTTCTTTATTTCCTTCTTTATCCGAATCCGTCCGCACATGGCTTGAGCTCAAGCATGCAACCTTGCGGATTTCAAATCAAATACTGGTTACACGGGGATTTTCCCATCTTGCCTTTGAAGAGTGCCAACCGGACAGACAGGCCGTCTGAAAAAGATATTCACAAATCAAACGGCCGCTGTTCACGAGGTGACTATGAAAAGAATGTTATTCAACGCAACGCAGGCCGAAGAGCTGCGCGTTGCCATTGTCGATGGCCAAAACCTTTTGGACTTGGACATCGAAACGCTGGGCAAAGAACAGCGTAAAGGCAATATCTACAAAGGTATCATTACCCGCATCGAGCCGTCGCTGGAAGCGTGTTTCGTCGATTACGGAACCGACCGCCACGGCTTTTTGCCGTTTAAGGAAGTATCGCGTTCATATTTCCGCGACTACGAAGGCGGCAGGGCGCGTATTCAGGACGTGCTCAAAGAGGGCATGGAAGTTATCGTCCAAGTCGAAAAAGACGAGCGCGGCAACAAAGGCGCGGCGCTGACCACTTTCATCAGCCTGGCCGGCCGCTATTTGGTATTGATGCCGAATAATCCGCGCGGCGGCGGCGTATCCCGCCGTATCGAAGGCGAAGAGCGCCAAGAGTTGAAAGCCGCCATGGCCGAACTCGATATTCCGAACGGCATGAGCATTATTGCCCGCACCGCCGGCATCGGCCGCAGCGCGGAAGAGTTGGAATGGGACTTGAACTACCTCAAGCAACTCTGGCAAGCCATTGAAGAAGCAGGCAAAGCACACCATGACCCTTACCTGCTCTTTATGGAAAGCTCGCTGCTGATTCGTGCGATTCGCGACTATTTCCGTCCCGATATCGGCGAGATTCTGGTGGATAATCAAGAAGTTTACGACCAAGTTGCCGAGTTCATGAGCTATGTCATGCCGAGCAATGTAGGCCGTCTGAAACTCTATCAAGACCACACGCCGCTGTTCTCCCGTTTCCAAATCGAACACCAAATCGAAAGTGCGTTCTCACGCAGCGTCAGTCTGCCTTCCGGCGGCGCGATTGTGATCGACCACACCGAAGCCTTGGTTTCCATCGACGTCAACTCTGCGCGTGCCACACGCGGCTCGGATATTGAAGACACCGCGTTCAAAACCAATATGGAAGCCGCCGAAGAGGTCGCCCGTCAAATGCGCCTGCGCGACTTGGGCGGTTTGGTCGTCATCGACTTCATCGACATGGAAAATCCGAAACACCAACGCGATGTTGAAAACGTCCTGCGCGACGCGCTCAAAAAAGACCGCGCACGCGTGCAAATGGGCAAACTTTCGCGTTTCGGCCTTTTGGAATTGAGCCGTCAACGTTTGAAACCGGCTTTGGGCGAAAGCAGCCATGTTGCGTGTCCGCGTTGCGCCGGTACCGGTGTCATCCGCGGCATCGAATCCACCGCCCTGCACGTTTTGCGCATCATTCAAGAAGAAGCAATGAAAGACAACACCGGCGAAGTACACGCACAAGTGCCTGTCGATGTTGCTACCTTCCTGTTGAACGAAAAACGCGCCGAGCTGTTTGCGATGGAAGAGCGCTTGGATGTGAACGTCGTCCTGATTCCAAACATTCACTTGGAAAATCCGCACTACGAAATCAACCGCATCCGCATTGATGACGTAGAAGAAGACGGCGAACCGAGCTACAAACGTGTTGCCGAGCCGGAAGAAGACGAATCCGCCAAACCTTTCGGCAGCGAAAAAGCCAAAGCTTCCCGTCCTGAGCCAGCTGTCAAAGGCGTGCGCCATACCCAGCCTGCGCCGACTGTCGCCCCTGAGAAAAAAGCCTCTTGGTGGGACAGCTTCAAAGCTTGGTTGAAACGTATTTTTGGCGGCAATACCGCAGCCGAAACCGCGCCTGTTGCCGAAGTGGCAGAAAAACGCACTTCGGGCAGCAACAACCGCAACAGCAATTCCAGCAACCGCCGCGCAAACAGCCGCCGTCAAAATCCACGCCGCAGCAACAAAAACGACGGCAGCAAAGTTGAAGTGCGCGAAGTGAATGCCGAAGCTGCCGACAGCAAGTTTGAAGAAAGCAAATCAAACGAAAGCCGCAATGACGAGCGTAAAGACACTCGCCGCAACCGCAACCGTAACAACCGCCGTGATGATCGCAACAACGAGCGCAACCGTGTTGAGGAAACGGTTGAAGACGTAAATGTTCAAGAAGTGGCTGCACTGGCTGAAATGCCGTCTGAAAACCAAGCGGAACAAAACGGCAATAAACGCCGCCGCAACAACAGTCGTAACGAGCGCAACCGTAATCAATCTGCGGAAAACCATGTTGAGGACGTGAACGTTCAAGCCGATGGCGAACAGGCGCAAGTCGAAGAGGACAACAACGTCCGCAGCGAAGAGGGTGTGAAAAACAATGGCCGTCAAGGACGTGACCGCAACAACCGTCAGCGCAACAACCGCAACGACCGCCGTTCTAACAGCAAAAAACGCAATATTCCGTCTTCGGCAAAAATCGAGCAATACCTGAACATTACCGATACCGCCGACAAAGTCCTCTTTGCCGTAGCGCATGTTTTAGGTTTGAACGAAAAGGTTGAAGCTGCAAATGCGACATTGTCTTCTGAAAGCGACCAAGCCGAGCCGCTGGTGATTGTGGTATCCGAGCCTGAAGTGACCAACGCAGAGCCATTCGTATTTGCGATTGAAAGCGAAGACGAGCCTGCCGTAGCGCAAACTGAAGGCGCTGATGCCGAACAAGCCCTGCTTGCTTCTGCAGTCAGCAACGTCAAAGAAGCCATTTCTGCGGTATTGTCTCCGAATGCAACGGCTACTGTTGCACCGGTTGAAGCACCAGCCGAAACTGTTGCCACACAAACTGAAACCGTCGCTGAAGCAGCGCCTGTCGCAATCGTTGTACCTGAGAGCTTGGGCGATTTGATCTTCGTTGAAACCGATCCGCAAGCCGTTGCCGCTTTTGCTGCGCAGCCACAACCTGAACCGGTTGCCAAAACACGCCGTTCGGATGTGCCTAAAGTAGAAGTGGAAGACGTAGCAGTCGAAATGATTTTGGTGGAAACACGCAAAGATTAAGATTGGTTTTCCAGTTAAAAGCCCGATGTTGAACGCATCGGGCTTTTTTATTGGCAAGGAGTTATGCTGCTCTTATTTTCTTTGTGTTTACCATGAGCATTGCTTCATGGTTGAAAAAGCAGGATAGATTGCTGAGAAAGGGAAGGCATGGTTTTTTCAATAGGAAGGGCTTAATGAAAATTGGTATGAGAAAAGCCGTCTGAAATGGTTTCAGACGGCCTTGGTTTGTGTGTGTATGTTTAGGTATTGTGATTAGTTTTTGTTCAGAGAGTCACGGATTTCGCGCAACAACAGAACTTCTTCGCTAGGCTCTGCTGGTGCTTCTTCAGCAGGAGCTTCGGCTTTTTTCACAGAGTTGATGGCTTTAACCACGCAGAAGATGGCAGCGGCGATGATCAGGAAGCTGATTACAGTGTTGATGAACAGACCGATGTTCAGGGTAACGGCACCGGCTGCTTGAGCGGCCGCCAGGTTAGCGTAACCGGCTTCAGGAGCGGCTTGTGCGCCGTCTTTCAGTGTGATGAACAGATTGGAGAAATCAACGCCGCCGATCAGCAGACCGATAGGAGGCATGATTACATCGTCAACCAATGATTTGACGATGCCGCTGAATGCTGTACCGACAACCATACCGACTGCGAGGTCGATCACGTTGCCACGCATAATAAATTCTTTAAATTCTGAAGCGATTGACATAATTAATCTCCTGTATGTGTTTGAGTCAAAATCAGATGTGATTCAATAAATCGGCAGGCATATTAACGCTTTATCGGTTAAGAAAAATTCATTAATGTTAAATTTTGTATTTTATGCCAAAAATGCCCTGCTTCTATGCCTTCTGTATGAAAAACAGGCCGTCTGAAATTTTTCTGTTACTTTTTTACACCACTTTTTATCAGTAGCTAAGTATCAGATAACATGAATGTTATCTTTAGAATCAATGCTCTATCTTATCTTTTAAATGAGATGAAATGATAATGTTGTAATGTTAGTAACATAATGCACCGAAGCGTACGGCAATCATATTTCCTACGTGTATTTGAATTTCAGACGGCCTTATCGATTATGCAGTCATTCAAACCATAATGTAATGGCCATAAAAAACGCACTTTCATGATGAAAGTGCGTTTTGCGTAAAAACTGTTTAGTTCTCTTCGTCGTTCAGCGCGTTGATGCTGTAACCGCCGTCAACGTAGGTAATCTCGCCGGTAATGCCGGAAGCGAGGTCGGACAAGAGGAAGGCGGCGGTGTTGCCGACTTCTTCGGTGGTCACGTTGCGGCCCAGTGGGTTGTGGGAAGCGACGTGGCCTAAGAGTTTGCTGAGATCGGCGATGCCGGAAGCAGCCAGGGTTTTGATCGGGCCTGCGGAGATGCCGTTGCAGCGGATGCCTTCTTTGCCCAGGCAGGCGGCAGTGAAGCGGATGCCGGCTTCGAGGCTGGCTTTGGCCATGCCCATAACGTTGTAGTTAGGAATGGCACGAACGGCGCCCAAGTAACTCAGGGCAACGATTGCGGCGTTGCGGCCCTGCATCATCGGACGGGCGGCTTTGGCCAGCGCAGGCAGGCTGTATGCGGAGATTTCGTGAGCGGTGTTGAACGCTTCGCGGCTGATGCTGTCGAGGAAGTCGCCGCTCAAAGCTTCTTTAGGGGCGAAACCGATGGAGTGAACGAGGCCGTCCAAGCCGTCCCAGTGTTTGCCCAAGTCAACGAAAACTTGGTTGATTTCGTCGTCGCTAGCAACGTCGCAGCGGAACACGAGTTCGGAGCCGAGTTCGGCCGCCATTTTACGGACGCGCTCTTCCAGTTTGTCGACAACGTAGGTGAATGCCAATTCCGCGCCTTGTTCGCGGCAGGCTTTGGCGATGCCGTAAGCGATGGAACGCTCGGAGATCATGCCGGTAATCAGAATTTTTTTGCCTTGCAAAAAGCCCATTTTCTTATCCTTTAACAGTGGTATTGCGGTTGCATTAAACTGCGCATTATAGCAAAAACCGCTGTTTCGGCATAGAAAACAACGGATAACCCTTTGTCTTGCCTCAAATAGGGATAAGGTTTTCTGTCAAGGCCGTCTGAAACCTGACGGAACGGCGGCAAAACGTTATACTTGATAGTCTTAATGACCGATGTTTCAGGAGTGAACCATGCCCGAGCAAAAACGCATTCTTTGCCGAGAACTCAGCCTGTTGGCGTTTAACCGCCGTGTACTGGCTCAGGCGCAGGATACGAAAGTTCCTTTGTTGGAGCGTTTGCGTTTTTTGTGCATCGTGTCTTCCAATTTGGACGAATTTTTTGAAGTGCGCATGGCGTGGTTGAAACGTGAAAACAAACTGCGTCCGCATCAGCCGCTCGACAACGGAAAAACCGCGGCCGAAACCATCGAAGCGGTGGCGAAAGAGGCGCAGGCTCTGATCCGCGAGCAGTACGACCTGTTTAACAAAGTATTGCAGCCTGCACTCAGCCGCGCTGGCATTCATTTCTATCGCCGCCACAAATGGACGGCCGCGCAGAAAAAATGGATTGAAAACTATTTTGACAACGAGCTTTTGCCCATTCTCACCCCCATCGGCCTTGATCCGTCACACCCGTTCCCGCGCCCGTTAAACAAATCGCTCAACTTCGCCGTCGAACTCGAAGGCACAGATGCGTTCGGCCGTCCGTCAGGAATGGCAATTGTGCAGGCACCGCGCATTTTGCCGCGCGTCGTCCCCATGCCGTCTGAAATTTGCGGCGGCGACGCAGGCTTTGTGTTCTTATCGTCTATTTTGCACGCCCATGTCGGTAAACTTTTCCCCGGCATGAAAGTGAAGGGTTGCCATCAATTCCGCCTCACGCGCGACAGCGATTTGACGGTGGATGAGGAAGATTTGAAAAACCTGCGCGCCGCGATTCAAAACGAATTGCACGACCGCGAATACGGCGACGGCGTGCGCTTGGAAGTGGCGGATACTTGCCCGGCATACATTCACGATTTCCTGCTCGCCCAGTTCAAACTGACTTCTACCGAGCTGTATCAGGTCAAAGGGCCGGTCAATTTGGTGCGCCTTAATGCCGTTCCCGATTTGGTGGACAGGCCAGATTTGAAGTTTCCGCCGCGCAATGCAGGCCGTCTGAAAGCCTTGCGCAAAAATGGCTCCGTGTTCAAACTGGTCAAACAGTCGCCGATTTTGCTGCACCATCCGTATCAGTCGTTTGATCCGGTTGTCCAAATGATACGCGAGGCTGCGGCCGATCCGGATGTATTGGCCGTCAAAATGACCATCTACCGCACCGGCAGCAATTCCGAGCTTGTGCGCGCATTGATGAAGGCCGCGCTGGCGGGTAAACAAGTTACCGTCGTGGTCGAACTGATGGCGCGTTTTGACGAAGCCAACAACGTCAACTGGGCGAAGCAGCTGGAAGAGGCGGGCGCGCACGTCGTGTACGGCGTATTCGGCTACAAAGTCCATGCCAAAATGGCTTTGGTTATCCGTCGCGAAGACGGCGTGCTCAAGCGTTATGCCCACCTCGGTACCGGCAACTACCACCAAGGCACATCGCGCATTTACACCGACTTCGGCATCATTACCGCCGACGAACAAATCACTGCCGATGTGAACATTCTGTTTATGGAAATCACAGGCTTGGGCAAGCCGGGCCGTCTGAACAAGCTCTATCAAAGCCCGTTTACCCTACACAAAATGGTCATCGACCGCATCAAGCAGGAAACCGAACACGCCAAAGCAGGCAAACCGGCACGGATTACCGCCAAGATGAACTCCCTCATCGAGCCGAGCGTAATTGATGCGCTGTATCAGGCCAGCGCGGCAGGCGTGCAAATCGACCTGATTGTGCGCGGTATGTGTACTTTGCGCCCGGGGGTAAAAGGCTTGTCCGAAAACATCCGCGTCCGCTCCATTATCGGCCGCCAACTCGAACACTCGCGCGTGTATTGCTTCCATAACAACGGCGCAGACGATACCTTTATCTCCAGCGCCGACTGGATGGGTCGCAACTTCTTTCGCCGCATTGAAGTCGCCACGCCGATTACCACGCCCGAACTCAAAGAACGCGTGATCCGCGAAGGTTTGGAAATGGCTTTGGAAGACAATACCCAGGCTTGGCTGATGCAGCCTGACGGCAGCTACGTCCGCACCCAGCCGCAAGACGGCGAGCCTGCGTTTGGTTTGCAGGAAGGTTTGTGGAAAATATACGGACGTTAAATTGAATAATGTCTCAGGCCGTCTGAAACGCAGGTTTTAGACGGCCTTTTTTGATTTTGCCGTTATAATTCCGTTTCCCAATCTTTCAGACGGCCTTTTCTTATGAAATCTTACCCCGATTCCTATCTCCATTTTGAAAACCTCGAATCTCCCGAAACGCAAGATTTTGCCGCTGCGGCGCATGCCGAAACGCGCAAGCGTTTTTTAGAAAACGACAAGGCGCGCGAATTGTCTGACGGTATTTTGGCGCAGTTGCAGGACACGCGGCAGATTCCGTTTTGTCAGGAACACCGCGCGCGGATGTACCATTTCCATCAGGACGCAGAATATCCGAAGGGCGTGTACCGCGTGTGTACCGCGGCGACTTACCGTTCCGGCTATCCCGAGTGGAAAATCCTGTTTTCGGTAGCGGATTTCGACGAATTGCTTGGCGACGATGTGTATTTGGGCGGCGTGTCGCACTTAGTGGAACAGCCCAACCGCGCGTTGTTAACACTGAGCAAATCGGGCGGCGATACGGCGTACACGCTGGAAGTGGATTTGGAAGCAGGGGAGTTGGTAGAAGGTGGTTTTCACTTTCCGGCAGGCAAAAACCATGTGTCGTGGCGCGATGAAAACAGCGTGTGGGTGTGTCCGGCTTGGGACGAACGCCAGTTGACCGAATCGGGCTATCCGCGCGAAGTGTGGCTGGTGGAGCGTGGTAAGAGTTTCGAGGAAAGCCTGCCGGTGTATCAAATTGCCGAAGACGGCATGATGGTGAACGCGTGGCGTTATCTCGATCCGCAGGGTTCGCCGATTGATTTGATTGAAGCGTCGGACGGTTTTTACACCAAAACCTATTTGCAGGTGTCAGCCGAAGGCGAGGCGAAACCATTGAACCTGCCCAACGATTGCGATGTGGTCGGCTATCTGGCGGGACATCTTTTGCTGACACTACGCAAAGACTGGAACCGCGCGAACCAAAGCTATCCGAGCGGCGCATTGGTGGCAGTAAAATTAAACCGCGGCGAATTGGGCGCGGCGCAGCTTTTGTTTGCGCCCGATGAAACGCAGGCATTGGAAAGCGTGGAAACGACCAAGCGTTTTGTCGTGGCGAGCCTGCTGGAAAACGTACAAGGCCATCTGAAAGCATGGCGCTTTAGCGATGGTAAATGGCAGGAAGTCGAATTGCCGCGCCTGCCTTCGGGCGCGTTGGAAATGACCGACCAGCCTTGGGGCGGCGACGTGGTTTACCTTGCTGCCAGCGATTTCACCACGCCGCTGACACTGTTTGCGCTGGATTTGAACGTGATGGAACTGACCGTCATGCGCCGTCAGCCGCAGCAGTTCGATTCAGACGGCATCAACGTGCAGCAGTTTTGGGCGACTTCGGCCGACGGCGAGCGCATTCCTTATTTTCACGTCGGCAAAAACGCCACGCCCGACACGCCGACCTTGGTTTATGCCTACGGCGGTTTCGGCATTCCCGAATTGCCGCATTATCTGGGCAGTGTCGGCAAATATTGGCTGGAAGAGGGCAATGCCTTTGTATTGGCGAACATACGCGGCGGCGGCGAATTCGGCCCGCGCTGGCATCAGGCGGCGCAGGGAATCAGCAAACACAAAAGCGTCGACGATTTGCTTGCCGTCGTGCGCGATTTGTCCGAACGCGGCATGAGTTCTCCCAAACACATCGGTTTGCAGGGCGGCAGCAACGGCGGCCTGATTACCGCCGCTGCCTTCGTACGCGAGCCGCAAAGTATCGGCGCGCTGGTGTGCGAAGTGCCGCTGACCGACATGATCCGTTATCCGCTTCTGTCCGCCGGTTCAAGCTGGACGGACGAATACGGCAATCCGCAAAAATACGAAGTCTGCAAACGCTGGCTGGGCGAATTGTCGCCGTATCACAATCTTTCAGACGGCATCAACTATCCGCCTGCGCTCATTACCACCAGCCTGTCCGACGACCGCGTCCATCCCGCCCACGCGCTCAAGTTCTACGCCAAACTGCGCGAAACCTCGCCGCAATCTTGGCTCTACTCGCCTGACGGCGGCGGCCATACCGGCAACGGCACCCAACGCGAATCCGCCGACGAACTCGCCTGTGTCTTGCTGTTTTTGAAAGAGTTTTTGGGATAAAAGCAAGCAGCAGGACTGACTGTTTTGTAAAGTTGAGAAACAAAATACTCTTGTTTCGGCAAGTGAAAAGAAGGCCGTCTGAAAAACGAATATTAAAGTTTTTCAGACGGCCTTCTTTTCTTTTAACTTTCAACATATCCCGATAAAATGGACACTTTGTAAGTAATCATTGATGGAAGACACAATTATGGTAACTGAACCGAAAAATTATACACGATTTAGAAAATAATTTTAAACAAAACAATATATTAAAACTCAAACAAATCTTTCCCGAAGTCTTTTGCGAAGACCAAATCGACTTTGAGAAACTCAAACTCGTCCTTGGCGCAGAAAACCTTGCCGGTGTGAGCGAACGTTATCAACTCGATGCTGTAGAAACTAGTAGCGTTGTTTACAGTATTTCCAGGAGAATACTGAAACATGAACATGCACAAAAACACCCGTCTCACCCCGTCTCTGGATTTGGATATCCTCAACGGCATCATGCGCCAAGCCGTGTTGCAGCAGCTGCAAACCTACTTGGGCGCGGACACCATCATCGAAACACACATCACCCGCGATATGCTCGAACGCGCAGAAAAAATCCGCCTCTCCAACGCCTTGAGAGGCGTGTTTGAGGCGGATTTGGTGTACTAGGAACAATCAATGATTTCTCGGAAATGGATAAAGCCTGAAGGCGATTATTCGTTAGACGGTTTATCTGTCTGAGACGGTTTATCTGTCTGAGACTTGTGCGTTTGCAATATGCTCACTACCTTACCCTCATAACGCTGGCGTAACCACGCCTGTATCCGCTCGTAATCTTTGGCAGGTAGTGGCTGCTCCAATTCGAGAGAGACAACGACGATATCGTCATATGTATCTGTCTTCGGTTCTGCGTTTTTTTGGCTTTCAGACTGTTCGGAAACAGGCGTTGTTTGCGCTTTATCCCAAGCCAAGCCGCGTCCGACAACGATTTTTTCCGCTTCCGGATATTGGGCTTTTAATTCCTTGAGTACCGCTGCATCGTCGATATCGGAGGCTTTGCCTGCCAGTATGGTATCGATATAGGCCTGCTGCTCTTTCAGCTCATTTTGCTGCTGAACCGGGTTGTTTCGGCTTGCCAGCAATTCTTCGATTTTGGCATCGTTCCCTCCCGCATAGACCACGTTGACCTTCGGCTCTTTCACCCCCGACGCGTTAAGGCTTTTCACCAGCAAGGCGGAAATTTTCTCGGCATTGCCCGTTCCATTGACAATCAGACCGACTTTATTTTCTCTGTGGTTCAACATCTTACGCAGCACGAAAAAACCTTCCTGTTGCTGCGCAGTGGCAATGGCGGCATTGGCTCTGGTGTTGAAGATCTCCTGACGCACCAGTCCTGATGCCATATAGCCGCTCGGAATCATCACAGCCAACACGACGGCAGTAATAATGATGCTTTGCAACCGGCGTTTGGATTCCGTTACCAACCCCCTGCGCGGCAGCTTGAGCAGCTTGGAAAACAACAAGGTCGAAAAAGCGATGAACACGCAGTTGATGGCAAAAAGATATGAAGCACCGAGAAAGTAGTGCCAGTTGCCATGTGCCAGTCCGTAGCCCGCAGTACACAGGGGCGGCATCAATGCGGTAGCAATCGCCACACCCGGTATGGCATTGCCTCCTTCTTTTCGAGTCAGCGCCACAATACCCGCACTACCGCCGAAGAAGGCAATCAACACATCCCAAAGGGTCGGCTGAGTACGCGCCAAAAGCTCGCTTTGCGCCTCTTTAAGCGGGGTTAACAGGAAATACAACGTAGCGGTAATCAAGCTGATGACGACGAATATAATAATATTGCGCACGGCTTGACGGATCAGCGCAGTATCCCCTACCGCCAAACCGTAACCCATACCGACAATCGGCCCCATCAACGGCGAAATCAACATCGCGCCGATCACTACCGCCGTGCTGTTTACATTCAGACCGATACTCGCCACGGCAATGGCAAACATCAATACCCACATATTGGTTCCGGACACCCGAGTATTGGCGCGGATGACGGCATCAATTTTATCGGGATGGGCCTGGTCATGCGCAAGATTGAACACATCTTGCAACTTGGTCATGGCACCATTGTCTTCTTTTGGCTGATTTTCTTGTTCTTCTTGGTTTTTAATGTTTTCTTGGTCTTGCATTTTCATCCTTAAATCAATCTTAACGATTGTCTCTGAATATTTAATTAACTGGAATTTCGGATACTGATAATTATGCTTTAATACTGATTTCAAATATGATTAAGCAGATACCTTGCAGAAGGTTAGCATACACATGAAAACGCTGACAACGCTGATCCTGCGTAGACCTTCACGAAACCAGCATATGCAAAAACCTTCTCTCAAATCCAATTCCTACTTTTTCAGCAGCAACCGCCATCAAAATTTTTTAAGGGGCTGTACTAGATTAGCCCTAAATTCCACACCATTTTTGCAGGATTTTAAGCTGTTGAGACGGTATGCCGAAATTAAATCGAAATTCGCATTCTTTCAAGAACAGCGGGAAAGATTTGCGATCGATTCCGTTGTATTTGCGTAAGACGCGTTTTGCCTGATTCCAAAAGTTCTCAATGCCGTTAATGTGGTTCTGACGGTCGGCAAATTCCTTGGAATGGTTGATGCGGTAATGGATAAAACCGCTCACGTCCAACTTGTCGTAGCTGCTCAGGCTATCCGTGTAAACAATGCTGTCCGGCATGATTTTCTTTTTAATGACAGGGAGTAACGTTTCAGACTTGGCATTATCCACCACAACGGTAGAGACCCGTCCGTTGCGTTTCAGAATGCCGAAGACAACCACTTTTCCTGCCGCACCGCGACCACGTCTGCCTTTACGCCGTCCGCCGAAATAGCTTTCGTCCAACTCGACAGGGCCCTCAAAAACCTCATCGGCAACCAAGGCCAGATAATGGCGGATAACCATACGAATTTTGCAGTAGAACAGAATAGCGGAGTTGGGCTGAATGCCCAAAATATCGGCAGCGGAACGGGCGGTAACTTCGAGTACAAAAAAACGAAGCAGTTCTTTCTGTACTTTTTTTCTTTAATTTGCAGTGTGTTATCTTCATATTTCGAGGGTAACATATCTGCTAATCTAGTACAGCCCCTTTTTTTAATAATGTTAATGTTAATACGTAACAAAACAAATTCCCGCTTGTAGGTTAAAATCAGGCTATGCTAATATGCACAACAACAGGTTTTTACTGAATAATCTGTGCTAAAATGCAGGATTAGATGGAAAACTCTATCCGAATTCGGTACAATACCGACGAATTATTTCCCTTAAACAACCTGCCGCAAGGCGAAAAGGAACGACTGACATGTCAAACATCGAACAACAAGTTAAAAAAATTGTTGCTGAACAACTGGGCGTAAACGAAGCCGAAGTGAAAAACGAATCTTCTTTCCAAGACGATTTGGGTGCTGACTCTCTGGACACCGTAGAACTGGTGATGGCTTTGGAAGAAGCTTTCGGCTGCGAAATCCCTGACGAAGACGCTGAAAAAATCACTACCGTACAATTGGCTATCGACTACATCAACGCCCACCAAGGCTAATCGGTCGCACCAAACATCCAGCCTCTGCTGCGCCATCGCAATAGAGGCTTTTACCTTATTATTAAACCCCTGAAATTTCAGACGGCATGAGTTTTGCCTGTTTTCACGAAGAAAAAGAGCAAGGCTGCCGCGAAAATCCCGACAACCAACAGCGAGATTATCATGAGTCAGAGAAGAGTAGTCATCACAGGTCTTGGCCAAGTATCACCGGTCGGCAACGACGTCGCCACCGCATGGAGCAATCTGCTCGCAGGCAAAAGCGGCATCGGACGGATTACCCGCTTTGACACATCCGACATCAACAGCCAAATCGCCGGCGAAGTGCGCGATTTCGACATCGGCCAATACATCAGCGCAAAAGAAGCGCGCCGCATGGACGTGTTCATCCACTACGGTATCGCCGCCGCCCTGCAAGCCATCAATGATTCAGGCTTGGACGATTTGGAAACCCTCGACAAAGACCGCGTCGGTGTCAACATCGGTTCCGGTATCGGCGGTCTGCCGAGCATTGAAGCGACCGGCAAAGCCGTTATCGAAGGCGGCGCGCGCAAAATCAATCCTTTCTTTATCCCAGGCTCGCTGATCAACCTGATTTCCGGCCATGTCACCATCCTCAAAGGCTACCGCGGCCCGAGCTACGGCATGGTTTCTGCTTGTACGACTGGCGCACACTCCATCGGCGACTCTGCACGACTGATTAAATACGGCGACGCAGACGTGATGATTGCCGGCGGTGCAGAAGGCGCGATCAGCACTTTGGGCGTTGGCGGTTTTGCTGCCATGAAAGCACTTTCCACCCGCAACGACGATCCTGCTACCGCTTCCCGTCCGTGGGACAAAGGCCGTGACGGTTTCGTTATCGGCGAAGGCGCAGGCGTGCTGGTGTTGGAAGAATTGGAACACGCGAAAAAACGCGGTGCGAAAATTTACGCCGAAATCGTCGGCTTCGGTATGAGCTCCGATGCTTACCACATTACCGCGCCTAACGAAGAAGGCCCTGCATTGGCAGTAACCCGCGCGCTGAAAGATGCCGGACTGAACCCTGAAGACGTCGATTACGTCAACGCACACGGCACCTCGACTCCTTTGGGCGATGCCAACGAAACCAAAGCCATCAAACGCGCTTTAGGCGATCATGCGCGCAAAGTCATCGTTAACTCTACCAAATCCATGACCGGACACTTGCTCGGCGCGGCCGGCGGCGTGGAAGCGTTGTATAGCGTGTTGGCGGTACACGAGCAAAAATCTCCACCGACCATCAACATCTTTGAACAAGATGTTGAAGCCGGTTGCGATTTGGACTACTGCGCCAACGAAGCACGCGATGCGAAAATCGACGTTGCCATCTCCAATTCCTTCGGCTTTGGCGGTACCAACGGCACATTGGTATTCAAACGCTTCAAAGACTGATAGAAGGTTTTAAGTAGATTAAAAGGCCGTCTGAAACTTGGTTTTCAGACGGCCTTTTTTATTTTGAAATACAAATATTCTTGATAATCTGTATCATTTATATAAAAATATCGACTCCAATCAATATTGCCCGGATTTTATCGGGTAATCAACCCAATTACATTTTTATCAGGAGTCTGCAATGAAAACTATCCGTATTCTAGCATTGGCCGCTGCACTGGCCGCCGTGCCTGCATTTGCGTCTGATTTCGGCCATGAACAGGCATTGACCATAGACGGCAAGCCTGCCCATTTGGCAGAAACTTCAGCCCGTATTTTGGCAAACGAAACCCTGACTGCGCCGCAACTGGTCGAAGATATCACTGATGGATTCGGTTCGAAAAAAATTCCAGGTTATAAATTGATGATTATGGGCCGCACTTATTCGGTGGCGGCAGAAACTAAACCGCCGAAAGAGGGTCAAACTCAGTGGCGGGACAATACGTTCATTCATCGCGGCGTAAAACTGTTTGTCGGTATTCCGGTCAAAAACGGCAAGATGGATTTGGCGTCTGCCAGATTGATTAATATCGGCGTGGTTGACGATAACGGTGGTGCTGCGCCTCATGATGAGGGTGAAAAAATCCGCCCCGTCGGCAAACAGCTGATGTCTCCCGATACCAAAGTGGAAAATGCGAAACTCAATATTGCCAAACTGACGTTGCCAAATATGAAATTGGGCGAAACCAGTGGGGGTGGCGTGAAATTGGAAGCATCGGCAATATTGGACGGTAAGCCGATACAGACTAAAATCGACAGCACGTTCTCCCGCTTCTATTCCGCCAAACCAGCCGCTACACGGCCGTTTATGGCAGATGCACGGTTTGTGAAATAATCGCAAAGGCCGTCTGAAATCCAGTTTCAGACGGCCTTTTATTGATAAAACCGATTCAATACCGCATCATTTTGTTGTCCACCTGCATTGCCCAAGCATCAATACCGCCTTGCAGGTTGTAGAGGTTTTCAAATCCGGCGTCTTCTAAATACATTGCCGTGTGCAGGCTGCGGATGCCGTGGTGGCAGTAAATGACGATGGGCAAATCGTCGTCGGGCAGCTCGTTTTGGCGCAGGGGGATGAGGTTCATCGGGATATGAATGGCGGCGGGTAGGGTGCAGATGGAGTGTTCTTCATCGGTGCGGACGTCGAGCAGATGAAATGCGCGGCCTTCGTCCTGCCATTGTTTCAATTCGGTGGGCGAGAGTTGGATGATGTCGGTCATAGGGTTGGGTAAAAGCATGAGGCCGTCTGAATTTTCAGACGGCCTGTTGTTTAAAAATCGAAATCGCCAAACGGATTGGCCGATTTGTCTTCCAAGTGTGCTACGACGGTGTCGAACAATACCTTTTCGGAAAACTCATTGCCGTTACGCGTCAGCAAAAGCGCGTGTTGTACCGGTTTGCGGCCGATGATGACCACCATACGGCCGCCGTCTTTCAGTTGCTCTTTCAGAATTTCAGGTACGCTGTCTACTGCGCCGCCCACATAAATCGCATCGAAAGGCGCGCCTTGCGATGCTTCGGTCAGGCCGTTGTTTTGCACATAATTGACGTTGGTAAAGCCCAATTCGTCCAAAACTTTTTTGGCGCGTTGCTGCTGCTCGACATCGATGTCGTCGGTCACGACGTTGCCGGCCAGTTTGGACAGCAGGGCGGTTGCATAGCCTGAGCCTGTACCGATTTCTAAGACGGTTTCGTCTTTTTTCAATTTCAAACCTTGAGCCAGGCGGGCAACGACTTTGGGTTCCAACATCTTATGACCATTGGCCAGCGGCAGCTCCATATCCGCATAGGCCAAACCTTGAAAAGCCTCGCCGACAAAATGTTCGCGCTCGATCTCCTCCAAAGCATCCAAAATGTCGAAGTCCAAGACATCCCACGGACGAATCTGCTGTTCAACCATATTGAAACGCGCTTTTTCAAAGTCCATATTTGTGCTCCGTTCAATTCTTAATTTTATCGAAGCATACATTATAAATCCTTGTCGGAGAGTGTGCCATCTTTCAGACGGCCCCGGAGGCCCGTTAATAATTGCCAAGCGCACATATATCCACTAAACTTTCACATTACACGACGCTACAGCAAGCAACAACCAACACACGGAGCAATAAAGATGTATCACCAAATCGGAATGTGGGACCAAAAATGGGTTATCGGCAACTGGAAAATGAACGGCCGACTCCAAAACAACAATGCGCTTATGCACCGCTTCCGTGTCATGCCAACCGCAGAACGCGTGTTAATCGGCCTGGCTGCTCCGACCGTTTATCTGTTGCAACTGCACAACGCCATGCAGATTGTTTTGAACAACCGCATCTTGACCTGTGCGCAAGACGTGAGCCGTTTCCCAAATAATGGCGCGTACACTGGCGAAGTGTCCGCTGAAATGCTTGCCGACATCGGTACAGATATCGTCCTCATCGGCCACTCCGAGCGCAGCCTTTATTTTGGCGAGAAAAACGAAATCCAACGCCGCAAAATGGAAAACGTCCTCAACGTCGGCCTGATTCCATTGTTGTGCGTCGGCGAAAGTTTGGAAGAACGCGAAGCCGGTAAAGAACACGAAGTCATTGCCCACCAGCTTTCCATCCTGCAAGGTTTGAACACCAAAAACATCGCCGTTGCCTACGAGCCGGTTTGGGCGATCGGTACAGGCAAAGTCGCCACCGTCGAACAAATCGCCGACATGCACGCATTTATCTACAAAGAAATCTTGTCTTTGTGCGGAAGCGATGTTAAAATCCGCGTTCTTTACGGCGGAAGTGTGAAAGCGGATAACGCGGCCGACATCTTCGCAGTACCTCATGTAGACGGCGCATTGGTTGGTGGCGCGTCATTATCATATGACTCCTTTACCGCCATCATCAACGCAGCACAAGCCTCGTAGAAAACATATGGAAGCCTTTAAAACCCTTATCTGGATTATTAATATTATTTCCGCTCTATTCGTAATCGTGTTAGTATTGCTGCAACACGGTAAAGGCGCGGATGCCGGCGCAACATTCGGTTCCGGCAGCGGTAGCGCGCAAGGCGTATTCGGTTCTGCCGGTAATGCCAACTTCCTCAGCCGCTCGACTGCCGTTGCTGCAACATTTTTCTTTGCGACTTGCATGGCGATGGTGTATATTCACACTCACTCCAGTAAGCATGGTTTAGACTTCAGCGATGTGAAGCAGACCCAGCAAGCTCCTAAGCCTGCAACGCCTGCACAAAACAATACAACTCCTGTTGCTCCGAATCCTCAGCAGCAGTAAGACAATTTAATTTATGCCGACATGGTGGAATTGGTAGACACGCTATCTTGAGGGGGTAGTGGCCATAGGCTGTGCGAGTTCAAATCTCGCTGTCGGCACCACATTAGGAAATCTAACCGCTTTTTAGCGGTTATTTTTTCGTCTTGAGAATCTGCCTTTCATTTATCTTTAGGCCAAGACAGGGAAATACAATGAAGCGTTTGGTTGTCGGCATCAGCGGTGCCAGCGGTTTTCAGTATGGCGTGAAGGCTTTGCAGCTTTTGCGTGAGCATCAGGTAGAAACGCATTTGGTGGTTTCGCAAGGGGCGGAGATGACCCGTGCTTTGGAAACGGATTACACTAAAGAAGACGTTTATGCTTTGGCGGATGTCGTGCATTCCGTCCGTAATGTCGGGGCAAGTATTGCCAGCGGATCGTTTTTGACGGATGGAATGTTGATTGCGCCGTGTTCAATGAAAACCTTGGCTTCGGTTGCTCACGGGTTTGCCGATAATTTGCTCAGCCGTGCGGCGGATGTAACATTGAAAGAGCGGCGCAGGCTGGTGTTGATGGTGCGTGAAGCGCCGTTAAACTTGGCACACATCGACAATATGCGCCGTGTAACAGAGATGGGCGGCATTGTGTTTCCTCCCGTTCCGGCTCTGTATCAGAAGCCAGAATCCATCGAAGATATGATTACACACAGTGTCTCTCATGCTTTGGACTTGTTCGGTATTTTTCAAACCGATGCGCCGCGCTGGCAGGGCTGATGTTTCAGACGGCCTGAAAATAAATTGAATACACTGAGAAAGAGGATAAAATCATGCAAGCGATTCCTACCAATATCGTTAAATTTTTGAGCAATCATCATGTCGTCAGTATTGCCGCTGCGGCAGACGGCGAAGTTTGGGCGGCTTGTTGTTTTTATGTGTTTGATGAGGCGAATGCCCGATTGATTGTGTTGACTTCTTTGAAAACGAAACATGGCGGAATGATGAGCCGTTCTGCCAAAGTAGCCGGTACCATTGCCGGTCAGCCTGACAGTATCACAAAAATCAGCGGCATTCAGTTTGCGGCGACTGCCGCTTTGATTGAGAATGAAGCGGATTTGAAAGCGGCGCAGTCTTTATTTTACAAAGCGCATCCTGCTGCTCGAGTGATGAAAAGCGATGTTTGGGCATTGAATTTGGACAGTTTGAAATTCACTGACAATAAATTGGTATTCGCACAAAAAACGTACTGGAATCGCGAGGATTAAGAAAAGGCCGTCTGAAAGATGAAATTTCAGACGGCCTTTGGTAATGTTACAAATTAATCGTGTCCGAGATCGACAGTTTTGTCTTTGTAACGTGTATCAGGAACCAAAACGATTTTCTCGTCCACTTTGCCGATGGCTTTCACGTCTTTGCCCGGATAGTCCAGCTGATGCAGGAAGTAGCGGATACAGTTCAAACGTGCACGTTTTTTGTCATCGGAACGGATGATGACCCAAGGCGCGTCGCCGGTGTGGGTGTGGAAGAACATGGCGTTTTTGGCTTCGGTGTAGTCGTCCCAGCGGTCGAGCGACTGGATATCCACAGGGGATAGTTTCCAGTGTTTCAGTGGGTCGTCACGACGGGAGATGAAGCGACGGAGTTGTTCTTCACGGGATACGGAGAACCAGAATTTGAACAGATGGATGCCGCTGGCAACAAGCATACGTTCCAATTCAGGGGTTTGACGCATGAAGAGCAGGTATTCGTTAGGTTCGCAGAAGCCCATTACGCGTTCTACGCCGGCACGGTTGTACCATGATCGGTCGAAGAATACCATTTCGCCTGCGGTCGGCAGGTTTTGGATGTAGCGTTGGAAATACCATTGGCCGCGTTCGGTAGTGGTTGGTTTCTCTAAAGCAACCACGCGCGCGCCACGCGGATTCAGGTGTTCCATGAAGCGTTTGATGGTACCGCCTTTACCGGCTGCGTCGCGGCCTTCAAACAGGCTGACGATACGCTGACCGGAATCTTTAACCCAGCTTTGTACTTTCAACAATTCGATTTGCAGCTTCTGTTTTTCTTTTTCGTAAACAGAGCGGCGCATACGTTGTTTGTATGGGTAGTTGGCAGGAAGCGGTGCGCTGCTGGAATCTTCGTCAGTGCCGCGTCCTTCGTGTTCCAAAACAGCCTTTTCGAATACTTGCAGCTGGTCTTGTTTCTCGCCCAGTTCAACATTCTCGAACGGTTCTAATTGGTGGTCTGCCATAAAGTCTCCTTATCGATTAAGTTTTAAATGATATGGTGTGGTATGGTTTGATTCTACCCTTTTATACTTCGTTCGACTACATAAAATTACATTCGAGTGCTTTTTTTGAATTTGTCTGCTAACTTATGTAAAAGCAGCGTATAATCAGCCTATTTGTACAGCAATCATGCCTTATTTCGCCCTGTTTGACGATGCCGTGAGCGGCCGAGCAAAACTCTATCAAAATCATGTAGAAAGCCATCGGTTTTATCATAACGAACTGGATTCGTTAACAAGTATTTTGCAAGCCGGCTGGAAAAAGGGTTTGCATGCAGTGTTGTTTGCAGACTACGAATTCGGATTGCCACTGATGGATATTTCATCCGCGCACAGTGGCAATTTGCGTTTGCACTGGTTTGCCGATTGTTCCGAAATCGATGCCGAAAGCTGGCTGGCCAATCATTTAGACGGCCTGGCGGCAGGCATCTCCACTCCCCGATTCTCCATATCCGAAGCCGATTATCTCGAGCATATCCGCCAAATCCACGAGGCCATCCGCCGTGGCGATACCTATCAAATCAATTACACCGCACGCCTGCACCTGCAAACTTACGGCAATCCGATTCAGCTTTACCGCCGTTTGCGCCAGCCTGTGCCGTATGCTGTTTTGTCTTGTCTGCCCGACGGGGCAGGGCAGGAAGCGTGGACTTTGTGTTTTTCTCCCGAACTTTTCCTCAAAATCGATTCAAACGGCCTGATTACAACCGAGCCGATGAAGGGCACTGCGCCGATTCTTCACGATGGGCAAGATGAACGCCGCGCCGTTGAATTGCAAAACGACCCGAAAAACCGCGCCGAAAATGTGATGATTGTCGATTTGTTGCGCAATGACCTCGGCAAAATCGCGCAAACAGGCAAAGTACGCGTGCCTGAACCGTTTAAAGTTTCCCGTTTCGGCAGTGTTTGGCAGATGACCAGTGCCATCGAAGCGCAGGCGCTGCCTGATGTTTCGGTTGCCGATATTCTCCGCGCAGCCTTCCCGTGCGGCAGTATTACTGGTGCGCCCAAACGCATGAGTATGCACATTATTGAGTCTCTTGAGTCCGAACCGCGTGGTTTGTACACAGGCAGCATTGGCTTTTTGCATCCGTGCGATACAGGTTTGGGGTTTGAAGGTGTGTTTAATGTTGTGATCCGCACCTTATCCCTGAAGCCCGTTTCAGACGGCCTTTATCAAGGTGTTTATGGCGTGGGTTCGGGGATTGTGATTGATAGCGACCCTGAAGCCGAATATCGCGAGTGCGGTTGGAAGGCGCGTTTTCTGAATGACTTGCGGCCTGATTTCGGTATTTTTGAAACCATGCGCGTGGAATACAAACAATGCCGTTTGCTCGATTTGCACTTAGGCCGTCTGAACAGATCGGCACAAGCGCTCAACCTGTCTTGGCCTCAAAATGCAATAGAGCAAATTCAACATTATATAGATGAGTTGCCAAGTGGGTTATTTAGAGTCAAAGCAGCTTTGTTTTCAGACGGCCTTTCATTGAGCCATGGGGCTGTTTCTGAATTGGATGGGCAGCAATACGTCATCCTGAGTGAACACACATTAAACCAACGCGATTATCTACGCCGTTTCAAAACCACACGCCGTGAAATTTTTGACCAAGCATGGAAAACGGCAGAAGGGCAGGGTGCATTTGACAGTCTGTTTTTCAATTCAGACGGCCTTTTGTTAGAGGGTGGAAGAAGCAATGTGTTCGTCAAATATCAAGGACAATGGCTCACGCCGTCTTTGGATTTGGATATTTTGAACGGGGTAATGCGCCAAGCGGTATTGAAGCAGTCTCAGCTATATTTAGGTGCAGATACAATCAAGGAAGCCCACATCACGCGCGCTATATTGGAAAATGCGGAAGAAATCCGTTTGAGTAACGCTTTAAGGGGCGTGTTTGCGGTTTCGCTCCGTAAATAAATGGCAATAGTCAAATCATCGTGATTCAAATTGTCGTAAAGCGGCAATATCCGATAGAATACGTCATTTCAACAATGAGGTCGTCTGAAAGGGAAAACAATATGGCAAAAGCAAAAGGTGGATTGGGACGCGGTTTGGATTCGCTGATTTCCAATGCAGTGGACAGCAGCAGTAGCGACCGCCTGACAACGGTTGCCATCGCCGATATTCAGCCCGGCCGTTATCAGGCGCGTGTGCAAATTGATGACGAAGCTTTGCAGGAGTTGGCCGATTCCATTAAAGCGCAAGGCATTATCCAGCCGGTTATCGTACGCGAAAGAGGTCTGTCTCAATATGAATTGATTGCCGGCGAACGCCGTTGGCGCGCTTCCCAGTTGGCCGGTTTGACCGAAATTCCCGTCGTTATCAAAACCATCAGCGACGAAACCGCGTTGGCCATGGGTTTGATTGAAAACCTGCAACGTGAAAACCTCAATCCGATTGAAGAAGCACAAGGTTTAAAACGCCTTGCCGACGAGTTCGGCCTGACTCACGAAACCATCGCAAAAGCCGTCGGTAAAAGCCGTAGCGCCATCTCCAACAGCCTGCGCCTGTTGAGTCTGCCTGAGCCGGTTCAGGAAATGCTTTACCAACGCCGTCTGGAAATGGGTCATGCCCGCGCGTTGCTGACCTTGCATGTGGTTGACCAATTGGAGTTGGCTCAAAAAGCAGTCAAAAACGGTTGGTCGGTGCGTGAGGTAGAGCGCCGCAGCCAGTTGGCACATCAAAAAGCCAAGCCCGAAGCAGCCAAAACCATCAGCCCGGATATCCGCCGTATTAATGATGCCCTGACCGAGAGATTGGGTGTCAATGCCGAAGTCAAAACCAGTAATCAGAAAAAAGGCAAAATCGTACTGCATTTTGATACGCCGGAAACGTTCGAATATCTGCTGAAACAGTTAGGCATTAATCAAGAGTTTTAACGGTTTGATAAACAGGCCGTCTGAAAAAAATTTTCAGACGGCCTGAGTTTTTGATAAAAGGACTGGTCGTACAGATGCTTACAATACAAATCAAAATCTTCTGTAAAATCTGTGTAGCAACATGTAATTTGTGTTAAACTCCGTTCCTGCAAAGATTTGTTTTATATGTGTTAATCATTTATCTGTGAAAGGTTCACAAAGATTAACATATTGCTTGACGTTAACAAACTTCTTGATTATATTAATTTGCCTTGCGTTTTTGGGGTGTGGAGTACAATGAATCGGATAGTCCCATTGCAAGTAATTGTATTGTTAATAATTTCAGTTGTTTGTGCGTTATTTTCCGGATTGCCCGGCCTCCTCTCTGCTTTGGCGGGAGGATTTTCGTACATTTTGCCTACCCTTGTTGCAGTTTTACTTTTAAAGTTTTCCCGACGAAATCCCGATCTGCAAAGTTCAATGTTTGTCGGTGGAGAGGTTTTAAAAGTAGTGCTGTCGCTGGTATCTATGTCGGTCGTTTTTGCGATATGGCATCAATCGCTGGTATTTTTCCCATTCTTATTGGGGTTACTCAGTGTCAGTCATTTGGTTTTTTTAGTATTGTTGAGAGTGAAACACTATGGCAGGTGAAACTATGACCGCTGCCGACTACATCAAGCACCACTTGCAAAGCTTGACCAGTATGTCGGATGTTACTCAGGGTCAAGGACTGAAAAACATTGCTGATTTTTCGTTCATTAACCTTGATGCAATCTTTTTTGCCGTTCTGTTGGGCGTAATCGGCAGCTTCCTTTTGTGGCGCGGTGCCAAAAAAGCGACGGCTGGTGTTCCCGGTCGTTTCCAAGCGGCTGTTGAAATTCTGTTCGAATTCGTGGATAACATGTGTAAGAGCATTATCCATAACGAACAATCGCGTAAAGCTGTTGCGCCTTTGGGTTTGACCCTATTTGTCTGGATTTTCCTGATGAACGCCATGGATATGCTGCCGGTTGATTTGCTGCCAATGGCATGGCAAGGCATTACCGGTAATCATCATGCCCTGTTGCGCGTCGTGCCGACAGCTGACTTGAATACGACTTTGGCTTTGGCAATTGGCGTATTGTTGGTATGTATTTATTACAATATCAAAATCAAAGGCTTTGGCGGTTGGATTCACGAATTGTTCAGCGCGCCTTTCGGTCCGATGCTCGCTCCGGCCAATTTCTTGTTGAACTTGGTAGAGTTTTTGTCCAAAACCGTATCCCACGGTATGCGGTTGTTTGGTAATATGTATGCCGGTGAGCTGGTCTTCCTGCTGATTGCTTTGTTGGGTGGTGCATGGGCATCAACCGGCAGCATCGAAACTTTGGATCCGATTTTATTTGTGTTCCACCTGATTGCCGGTTTGGCTTGGGCGATTTTCCACATTTTGGTTATCACCTTGCAGGCATTTATTTTCATGGCGTTGGCGTTCGTATATATCGGACAAGCGCATGATGCACACTAATCAAGTAGTTTTTTCGTAGTTTGTTTTTTGTAGTTTAACCTTTACTATTTTAAGGAGTTTAAAAATGGGTTTGATTGCTATCGCATGTGGTTTGATCGTTGCCTTGGGCGCATTGGGTGCCTCTATCGGTATCGCAATGGTTGGTTCTAAATACTTGGAATCTTCTGCTCGCCAACCTGAGCTGATCGGTCCTCTGCAAACCAAACTGTTCTTGATCGCTGGTCTGATCGACGCGGCCTTCTTGATCGGTGTGGCTATTGCCCTGTTGTTCGCCTTCGTTAACCCGTTTGGTGCTGCGTAATCAAGACGGAGCGATCCGTTCAGATACAGGCTTATGGTCTGTTTGATTAACCCAGATACGAAGGTTAAGTAACGTGAATATTAATGCAACCTTATTTGCGCAAATCCTAGTTTTCTTTGGCTTGGTTTGGTTTACGATGAAATTCGTATGGCCTCCGATTGCCAAAGCATTGGATGAGCGTGCCGCAAAAATCGCCGAGGGCTTGGCTGCCGCCGAGCGCGGTAAGAGCGATTTTGAGCAGGCAGAGAAAAAAGTTGCAGAACTTATGGCCGAAGGGCGTAATCAGGTAACCGAAATGGTTGCCAACGCCGAAAAACGTGCTGCAAAAATTGTAGAAGAAGCCAAAGAGCAAGCTTCTCATGAAGCAGCACGCATTGCAGCCCAAGCAAAAGCTGATGTAGAGCAAGAAGTTAACCGTGCACGCGAAGTGTTACGCGAACAGGTCGCTTCATTGGCTGTTAAAGGTGCGGAATCTATCCTGCGTAAAGAAGTCGATGCTTCCAAACATGCAGATCTGCTCAGTGCCTTAAAACAGGAGCTGTAATCTTATGGCAGAGTTCGCAACGATTGCCAGACCTTATGCGAAAGCATTGTTTAGTCTGGCTCAGGAAAAAAACCAAATCGAGTCTTGGTTGGGCGAACTGAAAGAACTCGCAGCGGTTGTTCAAGATGAGAAAGTCATTGCTCTCATCGAGCAACCGGAAACGGGAGCTTCCGAAAAGGCAGAAACGCTCAAAGGTCTTGTCGGTATCAAAAATGTCGAATTGGCAAATTTTATTACCGTTTTGGCCGAGCAAAAGCGTTTGCTGGTATTGCCGGAAATTTATGCCCAATATCAAGATTTGACCTTGATACACAACAATACGAAATCGGCAGTAATTTACAGCGCGTATGAGCTCAGTTCTCAGCAGCTGGCCGATGTTACCGATATCCTGACAAAACGCTTCAACAGCAAATTGGATGTGGTAACTAAAGTTGCCCCTGAATTAATCGGTGGCATCAAAGTAGAAGTGGGTGATCAGGTCTTGGATTTGTCCGTACAAGGCAAACTGAATGCTTTGTATGCGACTATGACAAATTAGGAGAGTTTTCATGCAGCTTAATCCTGCTGAAATTAGCGATTTGATTAAAGCCAAAATCGAAAATCTGTCCGTCAATGCAGAAGTGCGTACCCGTGGTACCGTTGTTTCTGTTACAGACGGCATTGTGCGCATTCATGGCTTGTCAGACGCGATGCAAGGTGAGATGCTCGAATTTCCCGGTAACACTTTCGGTCTGGCCATGAACTTGGAGCGTGACTCCGTCGGTGCCGTAGTGTTGGGTGAGTACGAACACATTAAAGAAGGCGATACAGTTACCTGTACCGGCCGTATTTTGGAAGTGCCGATCGGTCGTGAACTGGTTGGCCGCGTGGTTGATGCATTGGGTCGTCCTATCGATGGTAAAGGTCCAATCAACACAACATTGACTGCTCCAATCGAAAAAATTGCACCAGGTGTGATTGCGCGTAAATCGGTTGACCAACCAATGCAAACCGGCCTGAAAGCTATTGACTCTATGGTTCCGGTTGGTCGTGGCCAACGTGAGCTGATTATTGGTGACCGTCAAACCGGTAAAACTGCCGTAGCACTGGATGCCATCGTTAACCAAAAAGGTACAGGCGTAATCTGTATTTATGTGGCTATCGGTCAAAAAGCATCTTCTATTGCCAACGTAGTACGCAAATTGGAAGAGCATGGCGCGATGGAGCATACTATCGTGGTTGCTGCAACTGCTTCTGAAGCCGCTGCACTCCAATATATCGCTCCTTACTCCGGTTGTACCATGGGTGAATTCTTCCGTGACCGTGGTGAAGATGCGTTGATCGTATACGATGACTTGTCTAAACAAGCCGTTGCATACCGTCAAATTTCTCTGCTGTTACGCCGTCCTCCTGGCCGTGAAGCATATCCTGGCGACGTATTCTATCTGCACTCCCGTCTGTTGGAACGTGCAGCCCGCGTCAGCGAAAACGAAGTTGAAAAACTGACCAATGGCGAAGTAAAAGGCAAAACCGGTTCTCTGACTGCGTTGCCAATTATTGAAACCCAAGCCGGTGACGTATCAGCATTCGTACCAACCAACGTAATTTCGATTACAGACGGCCAAATCTTCTTGGAAACCGACTTGTTCAACGCCGGTATCCGTCCTGCAATCAATGCCGGTATTTCCGTATCGCGCGTAGGTGGTGCAGCACAAACCAAAGTCATCAAAAAACTGGGTGGCGGTATCCGTTTAGCGTTGGCACAGTACCGTGAATTGGCGGCATTCTCGCAATTTGCTTCCGATTTGGACGAAGCAACACGCAAACAGCTGCAACACGGTGAAGTGGTTACTGAATTGATGAAACAAAAACAATTCAGCACATTGAACACTGCCGAAATGGCATTGACTTTGTGGGCGATCAACAACGGTTCTTACGCAGATGTTCCGGTATCCAAAGCCTTGGCTTTCGAAGCAGAATTCTTGAGTTTCGTACGTACGCAACATCCTGACGTTCTGGAAGCGATTAATGCATCAGGCGCAATGTCTGACGAAAGCGAAAAAGCATTGACCGAAGCCATGAAATCTTTCAAATCTTCTTACGCTTACCAAGCATAAGTATTGAGATGAAAGGAGTCTGAAATGGCAGTCGGAAAAGAGATTCTCACCAAAATCCGTAGTGTTCAAAATACCCAAAAGATCACTAAAGCGATGCAAATGGTGTCGACCTCTAAAATGCGGAAGACTCAAGACCGGATGCGCTTAGCGCGTCCGTACGCCGAAAAAGTGCGTACAGTGATGAGCCATCTTGCACAGACTAATGCCGATCATGGTATCAAATTGTTGGAGCCGCACCGCGAAGTGCGTCGTGCCGGTTTCATTTTGATTACCTCGGACAAAGGTTTGTGCGGTGGCTTGAACGCAAACGTACTGAAAAAGTTTTTGGCGCAAGTTCAAGAGTATCAGGAACAAGGCATCGAAGTCGAAGTCGTGTGCCTAGGTAGTAAAGGTTTGGCTGCATGCCAAAGCATCGGTTTGAATGTTATTGCCAGTGCAACCAATTTGGGTGATACCCCAAAAATGGAATTGTTGCTCGGCCCTCTGACCGAAATCTTCCAACGTTATGAGAAGCATGAATTAGACCGTATCCATATGGTTTACTCACGTTTCGTCAATACAATGCGCCAAGAGCCGCGTATGGAAGTTTTGCTGCCTATCGGTGAAAACGTCATTGACGACGGAACAGGTCATTCTTCATTTACTTGGGAATACCGCTACGAGCCGAGTCCTATCGCCGTATTGGAATATTTGGTTCGCCGCTATTTAGAGTCTGTGGTTTATCAGGCATTGAGCGACAACATGGCATCTGAACAAGCCGCGCGTATGGTAGCGATGAAAGCCGCAACCGATAACGCAGGCAATGCCATCAAAGAATTGCGCTTGGTGTACAACAAATCGCGTCAAGCCGCGATTACCACAGAATTGTCAGAAATTGTAGCAGGTGCAGCGGCAGTTTAATGCCGTCTGGAGCCTGAACAGGAAATTAGGATACGATAATGAGCCAAGGCAAAATCGTACAAGTTATTGGTGCGGTGGTTGACGT
Source organism: Neisseria sp. HMSC073G10 (assembly GCF_001812605.1). NCBI lineage: Bacteria > Pseudomonadati > Pseudomonadota > Betaproteobacteria > Neisseriales > Neisseriaceae > Neisseria > Neisseria sp. HMSC073G10. The sequence goes on from NZ_KV809528.1 coordinate 236,307, forward strand.
GGAATTTCCACGCGACGCTATCCCGCATGTTTACGATGCCCTGAAATTGGACGAGAACGGTCTGACTCTGGAAGTTCAACAGCTTCTGGGTGACGGCGTTGTCCGTACTATTGCAATGGGTAGTTCAGACGGCCTGAAACGCGGCATGTCTGTAAGTAATACTGGTGCACCAATCACTGTGCCGGTAGGTAAAGGTACATTGGGTCGTATTGTCGACGTATTGGGTACGCCTGTTGATGAAGCGGGTCCGATCGATACCGACAAGAGCCGTGCTATTCACCAAACTGCTCCGAAATTCGACGAGTTGTCTTCAACTACCGAATTGTTGGAAACCGGTATTAAAGTGATCGACTTGCTGTGTCCGTTTGCTAAGGGCGGTAAAGTAGGTCTGTTCGGTGGTGCCGGTGTGGGCAAAACCGTGAATATGATGGAATTGATCAACAACATCGCCAAAGCGCACAGCGGTCTGTCCGTGTTCGCAGGTGTGGGTGAACGTACCCGTGAAGGTAACGACTTCTACCATGAGATGAAAGATTCCAACGTATTGGATAAAGTAGCCATGGTATATGGCCAAATGAACGAACCTCCGGGCAACCGTCTGCGCGTTGCTTTGACCGGTTTGACTATGGCCGAATACTTCCGTGACGAAAAAGACGAAAACGGTAAAGGTCGCGACGTATTGTTCTTCGTTGACAACATCTACCGTTACACTCTGGCCGGTACCGAAGTATCTGCACTGTTGGGCCGTATGCCTTCTGCAGTGGGTTACCAACCGACATTGGCTGAAGAAATGGGTCGTTTGCAAGAGCGTATTACCTCTACCCAAACCGGTTCCATTACTTCCATCCAAGCCGTATATGTACCTGCGGATGACTTGACTGACCCGTCTCCAGCGACAACTTTCGCCCACTTGGACGCCACCGTCGTATTGAGCCGTGATATTGCATCTTTGGGTATTTACCCGGCTGTTGACCCGCTTGATTCTACTTCACGCCAATTGGATCCGATGGTATTGGGTCAAGAGCACTACGACGTAGCGCGCGGTGTACAGTCTACTCTGCAAAAATACAAAGAATTGCGTGACATTATCGCCATTCTGGGTATGGATGAATTGTCTGACGAAGACAAACTGACTGTGATGCGTGCCCGTAAAATCCAACGCTTCCTGTCTCAACCGTTCCACGTTGCCGAAGTATTTACCGGTTCTCCAGGCAAATACGTTTCATTGCGTGACACCATCGCCGGCTTTAAAGCCATCTTGAACGGCGAATACGACCATCTGCCTGAACAAGCGTTCTACATGGTAGGCGGCATCGAAGAAGCGGCTGAGAAAGCGAAAACCTTAAACTAAGGAGGCCGGCATGAGCACCATGCAAGTTGAAGTGGTTAGTAGCGAGCAAAACATCTATTCGGGCGAGGCCAGCTTTGTGGTGGTTCCGACCGTTCAAGGTGAGCTTGGTATTTATCCACGACACGAGCCGATTATGAGTTTGGTACGCCCCGGCGCATTGCGTTTGACTGTTCCGGGTGAAGCTGAAGAAGTGCTGGTTGCCGTTTCCGGTGGCGTTTTAGAAGTACAGCCTGATAAGATTACTGTATTGGCAGACGTTGCCGTCCGCAGTACCGAAATGGATCAGGCGCGTGCTGAAGCAGCTAAAAAAGCAGCCGAGGCAGGTGTTTCTGCAGCCAAAGATGATAAATCTCTGGCCGAAGCGCACAAAGCATTGGCAGCCGCCATTGCCCAGCTGAAAACTTTGGATTACCTTCGTTCGCAAAAAAACAAGTAATGTGGGTTCATCAAGAAAAAGCACAACGAAATGTTGTGCTTTTTTATTTGCCTGAAGATAAGCAGCTTGGCATTGAAATGTCGATAGATGAGTAGATGGCATAAATCATTAAATCCCCCTATTTTCAGATGATATGTGCGTACCGTAAAGAAAGGCCATCTGAAAACGCTCCTAATTTTTCCCTAAGTCCTGCGTGTTTAAATGTCTATACCGACAACAGACACAAAGGGAACAGAATGAAACATTCTGGGTCGCAATATACAAAACCGTCCAAACCGCTTTTGAAGAAATTACTATTTCCGGTCACCGCTGTTTGCGCCATTTTTCTTGCAACAGAAGGTTTTGATTTTTACGAAGACTACGCCCAATACCGTATGGAGACAGATCCGGCGTTCGCGCAATACCACGACCGCGCTTTGTCTATCCTGCATAACAGAGGCTATGAAGTCCACGATTCTGACACGGACCTACATTGGGCAAGACCTGTTTTGGAATTTGAGGCCTACAAAGGCAGCTTGGAATACAAAATCGTGATGTCTTATCCCGATTTGAACATTATCGAAGAACGCGTTGATTTATAATCAGCTTCCGAATATTCTTTATTTGACTTACCCCTACGTCCCGAAAGGATACGATATGAAAAAACTTTTATCAGCATTACTCTTAGGTAGTATCGCACTGACCGCTTGTGCCGCCCCTAATTCTTACAACTATGATGACAACTATCGTACTGATCGCACTGACCGTTACGAGCAGCGTTATGATCGTCATGATGACCGTTATGACGACTACCGTTACCGCGACGGCAAGTATTACGATGATGATTACATCGAATACAAAATTTACAGCGATCCGTCTTTCGAGCAAAAACGTGCACAAGTAATGCGGATACTCGAACAACGCGGCTATATCGTGCATGAAATTGAAGCCGACGATCATATCGGCCGTCCCGTACTGAAAGCTGAAGGCTTCAAAAACGGACACGAATACGACATCATCTTTTCATGGCCTGACCTGAAGATTATCAGTGAACATATCGACTATTGATTTGTTCCACCACACGCCGCAAGGATAATCTCCACGCGGCGTTTTTCTTTTCAGACGACCTTTCCGACAAAGAAGGTCGTCTGCAAACTTGGCTTATTTTATATAACGAAGAAATGCAATCAGATTTTCATAAACATCCAAGCCCAAAAAACATACACAATGAGAAAAGGACGATGTTTGAGGAAATTTTTAAACTTTATCCGGGATGCGCCAAGCACGCCGGCTTGAGCAATTCATGGATTTTTCAGATGGCGTATTCGCACCCTCCATTTTTAGTTCAGCAATAAAATCAGTATCTTCTTGAGTAATGCGCACACTGATTGAGATACGGTTCGTTGCTTTCATATTCGTTTGTTTTTGTTTGTATTCATTTGAATAAAAATATTCAATATGGGATTCTGGGGCGCAATGCTTAAAACCGTATATTTAAGGCCGTCTGAAACCTGATTTTCGGTTTTCAGACGGCCTTTTCCTTTATAATCCGTACATTATTTTCATACACACAGCAGGTTCTCCATGTCCAATAAACCCACACTCCTTCTCGTTGATGGCTCTTCTTATCTTTACCGCGCCTATCATGCTATGGGGCAGAATTTGTCTGCGCCCGACGGTGCGCCGACGGGGGCGATGTATGGCGTGTTGAACATGCTGCGCCGCCTGCGGGCGGATTATGTGCACGACTATTGCGCGGTGGTGTTTGATGCGAAGGGCAAAAATTTTCGCCACGAGATGTTCCCCGACTATAAGGCGACGCGTCCGCCGATGCCGGACGATTTGCGCCCGCAGGCGGAAGCCTTGCCGGATTTGGTGCGCCTGATGGGCTGGCCTGTGCTGGTGATTCCGCAGGTAGAAGCGGACGACGTTATCGGCACTTTGGCTAAGATGGCTAGCGAAGCAGGGTGGAACGTGGTGGTATCTACCGGCGATAAGGACATGGCACAGTTGGTAAACGAGCGTGTGACGCTGGTGAACACGATGAGCGGTGAAACGCTGGACATTGAAGGCGTGAAGGAAAAATTCGGCGTACGCCCCGACCAAATCCGCGATTATCTCGCGCTGATGGGCGACAAGGTGGACAATGTGCCGGGCGTGGAAAAATGCGGCCCGAAAACGGCGGTGAAGTGGCTGGAAGCCTACGGCTCGCTGGCCGGCGTGATGGAACACGCTGCCGAAGTCAAAGGCAAGGTCGGCGAAAACCTGCAAGCCGCTTTGGAACAACTGCCGCTGTCGTATGACTTAGTAACGATTAAAACCGATGTGGATTTGCACACCGAGCTTTCAGACGGCCTTGAAAGCCTGCGCCGCATTACGCCGAAATGGGCGCAGCTGGTTGTCGATTTCAAACGCTGGGGTTTCCGCACTTGGTTGAAAGAGGCGGAGAGCCGTATGCACGAAGCGCAAAACACAGATTTATTCGGCAGCGAGCATATCGGCGAACAGGCAGCATTGGCGATGGAAATACAGCCTGAAAAACAACCCGAACTTGCCCCAGCCCCTGAAAAACTGGATTATCAAGCCGTTACCACCGAAGCGCAATTTACCGCCTTGTTGGACAAACTGGCTCAGACGGACAAAATCGGCATCGATACAGAAACCACGTCATTAGACGCGATGAACGCCTCGCTGGTCGGCATCAGCATCGCGTTCCAAGCAGGCGAAGCGGTTTACATCCCTGTAGGACACAGTCTGACTGCTGCACCTGAACAACTTGATTTACAAGACGTATTAGGTCGTCTGAAACCGTATTTGGAAAATCCTGCCCTAAAAAAAATCGGGCAAAACCTCAAATACGACCAACATGTTTTCGCCAACTACGACATCGCCCTGAAAGGCATTGCCGGTGATTCCATGCTCGCTTCCTATATCATCGAGAGTCATTTGGGACACGGCTTGGATGAGTTGTCCGAACGCTGGCTCGGCTTGGAAACCATTACCTACGAATCGCTGTGCGGCAAAGGCGCGAAGCAAATCAGTTTTGCCGATGTTGCCATCGGGCAGGCGACCGAATACGCCGCCCAAGATGCCGATTTCGCCTTACGCCTCGAAGCGCACTTGCGCGCGCAAATGGACGCCAAACAGCTTGAAATGTATGAAAAAATGGAGCTGCCCGTCGCGCAGGTATTGTTTGAAATGGAACGCAACGGCGTGCAAATCGACCGCGCCGAACTCGCCCGTCAAAGCGCGGAACTCGGCGCCGAGCTGATGAAGCTCGAACAAGAAGCCTACGCCGCCGCAGGCCAGCCGTTCAACCTCAACTCGCCCAAACAGCTTCAAGAAATCCTGTTCGACAAAATGGGCATCCCCACCAAAGGCCTGAAAAAAACCGCCAAAGGCGGCATTTCCACCAACGAAGCCGTGCTCGAACAGCTCGCGCCCGACTACCCCCTGCCCAAAATCATCCTGCAAAACCGCAGCCTGGCGAAACTCAAATCCACTTACACCGACAAACTGTCCGAAATGATTTCCCCCAAAGACGGCCACGTGCATACCACCTACGCCCAAGCCGTCGCCATTACCGGCCGCCTCGCCAGCAACAACCCCAACCTGCAAAACATCCCCATCCGCACCGTAGAAGGCCGCCGCGTGCGCCGCGCCTTCACCGCACCGCAAGGCAGCGTCATCGTTTCCGCCGACTATTCCCAAATCGAGCTGCGCATCATGGCGCACCTCTCCGGCGACAAAACCCTCATCGCCGCGTTCCAAAACGGCGAAGACGTACACCGCCGCACCGCCGCCGAAGTATTCGGCATCGCCCCCGAAAACGTTTCGCCCGAACAACGCCGCTACGCCAAAACCATCAACTTCGGCCTGATTTACGGCATGGGCCAATACGGCCTCGCCAAATCGCTGGGCATAGACAACCTGTCCGCCAAAACCTTCATCGACCGCTACTTCGCCCGCTACCCCGGCGTCGCCGAATACATGCAGCGAACCAAAGAACAAGCCGCCGCCCAAGGCTTCGTCGAAACCCTGTTCGGTCGCCGCCTCTACCTGCCCGACATCCGCAACAAAAACGCCAACGCCCGCGCCGGAGCCGAACGCGCCGCCATCAACGCCCCCATGCAAGGCACCGCCTCCGACCTCATCAAACGCGCCATGATAGACGTATCCCGCTGGCTGGCTTCAGATTACCTGAAGAGCAAGCTGATTATGCAGGTGCATGATGAATTGGTGTTGGAGGTCCCCGAAGCCGAGCTGGATTTAGTCAAAGAAAAACTGCCGCAGATTATGGCGAAAGTGGATGAAGGGATGTTGAACGTGCCGCTGGTGGCGGAGGTTGGCGTGGGGATGAATTGGGAAGAGGCGCATTGAGAGTTTATTTGAAAAGGAATGAATTATGAGTGAAAAGAATGAAAATAGATGGTGGGAAAATTATTTAGTCCGCTATTTAGTTCCTTCTATTGCTGGAATGTTTATTTTGATGTGGTTAAATAACAATTCAGTAAAATCTGAAATAGTAGAATCTGGGGTAATAAAATCTAAAATAGCAGAAGTTGAGGTAATAAAACCTGAAATAGTAAAATCTAAAATAGCAGAAGTTGAGGTAATAAAACCTGAAATAGTAAAATCCAAAATAGAAAAAACTGGAATATTAGAACAGTATTTTCCTATGTTGAAATTAACTAATGGTAAAGATTTTAATACAGCCAGTTTAACAGTTTGGCTGTTGTTAGGTACTTTATATTGTTACATTGCCTCTTATCCTATCTTAGTTCTTCATGCGGTTCGAGTTTATTTGTTAACCAAGAAAAACATATCACCTAAATTATTTGTATTATTTATATTGTTATTGTTAAATATGATATTTTTTGTACTTTATTTAAGAATATTTTTTCTAATACCTATATTTGTGATAATTTTTTCATCCTTTCAATACTATTTTTTATATAAAGTAGTTGAAGAAGAAAGTGGATATGATTATATGAAGCATTTAGCAAAGGCAAAAAATGATTTAATACCAAATACTGAAATAAATACTGAAAAAAAAGCTGAAATAAATGCTGAAATAAATGCTGAGAAAAAAGCTGGTTATATTAAAGACATAACAGATTCTTATAAGCATTTAAGAGAACATGGTAATACCGCTTTAATTATTTTATTAGAAATTTTACTGGCTTTTCTTCTTTATGTTTCGTTGCACTATGAGAGAGAAAATGGTTATATGGATTTTTCTATAGTTTCTATTATTCTGATAATTTGGGTTTCTCCTGCAGCTTTAGTATATTTTTATGGTCACCTATTAGAAAGAAAGTTTTCAGAGTTTTAAAATGAAAAAAAATGAATAGAATTGGTAACATAAGATGGATTTTTTACTCGCTTGTTTTTTAATAGCTGTCGCGATTTTTCTTTTCAGACTTATGCGACGGAGTCAGATTAAAAAATCTGCTCCTGACCATATTTCTTTCTGATTCTAAAACAGCGTTCCTGCTAGATGACAGGCGCGACGCTGATGGGCATCGTAGTCGTCAAACTCTTCCTGATCGAGCTTTCCAACAGCGGCGGTATCGAGCGCATTGCCTCCTTCATCATCGTCGGCCTGCTGCTGCTTCTGGTCGGCTGGTTTGCCCCCGTCCCGCCCAAAGCAGAGAATGATGGCGAACCTAAAACCTAATTACTAATCCCCAAAGGAAAAGGCCGTCTGAAAAAGCAGCGTTATCTGTTTTCAGACGGCCTTTATTTTTTAGAAGGTGCAATCTGCTTTGTTCTAGAATGTCTAATCGTATTGAGTTATGATGCCTTTTAATATATAAATGGATAAGCCGTAGGCCGTCTGAAAAAACGAAAACGGGTGAAACCCGAATATTCGCATACCACGCATGATGCGCCCGACAGACTTACCATGGGTGGACACATAAAGATAAAAACCGCTACCGAAGGAAATAGAAAATGCCTAACCGCAATGAGCTTCCCTTAATTTATTCTTGTTCCGGATGTTCCGATGTAGCGCAGCTGGCCAACAACACAGCCGTGGCGCTCGACCATGCCGGAGAATTTGAAATGTCGTGCATTTCCGGCGTGGGCGGCAAAGTCGCGCCGTTGGTGCGCAAAGCGCAGTCCGGACGGCCGATGTTGGTTATTGACGGCTGTCATCTGCATTGCGCCAAATCGTGTTTGGAAAATGTGGGTGTTGAAATCCCTGAAGGGCATCATGTAAAACTATACGAACTGGGCTACAAAAAACGCTTTGGCAAAAGCTATGACGAGGCTACGGTAGAAGAAGTTTATCAATATGTTTTGACGAAGAAGGGCGATGTATTGAGCAGTTAATAACTTTTAATAACAAAGAATTTAATCAAGAGGAAACAATCCATGGAACAATTATTTATTCCCGGCAGTATTATTGCCGATTATTTTTATCTCGGCCTTTTCCTGCTGGTTGTCGCGTCTTTGATTGCGGGCTATGTCGATGCTATTGCGGGCGGAGCGGGGCTGATTTTGATTCCCGCATTTTTGATGGTAGGTTTACCGCCTCAGGTCGCGTTGTCACAGGAAAAATTGGTGAGTACCATCGGTACGGTGGCTGCGATTAAAAATTTTATGAAGAGCAGTTCGATTGTATGGCATATTGTGCCGGTTGGCATTGTTGCGGCTTTAATTGGGGCATTTGTCGGTGCAAAAGTCATTTTGATTCTTCCGGTGGAAACCATCAATTACATTATTCTTGCGTTTTTGCCCATAGGCTTGCTGGCAACTTTGTTTAAAGGTGTTTTGCTGAAGAAAGAAGACGAGCGTGGTGAGATAAAAAAATCCGTTATCGCCGTATTTTTAACTTGTATGATTGTTGGTTTTTATGACGGTTTTTTTGGCCCGGGTACAGGTAGTATTTTCATCATTGCTTTGTTTGTCATTAACAAATTGTCGTTGTTGCAGGCTTCGGCTACTTCCAAGATTTTCAATTTTGCTTCCAATATCGGGGCATTTGTTGCCTTCTTAATAGCAGGGAAAATGGCGTTCCTAATCGGAATCCCGATGATTTTAGCAAATTTGTTGGGTAACTATTTTGGCAGCCTCCATGCTATCAATTCAAACGGAGAAGTTATTCGTAAGGTTTTGGTCGTAACGGTTTTGCTGATTATCGTTTCAATGGCATATAAGGCTTTTTCGGCTTAATTAGGTAGATGTTAAAAGGCCGTCTGAAAAATGTTCAGACGGCCTACTCTTTATTAGTTATCTAAAAACTCATCTTCATGCCGCAAGTTGCGGATAAAGGTTTCAAAATCGGGGGCAAGTTCGACTATTTCAAAATCCCATTCTTGTTCGACAAGCACCACTTTCGGCTCTCCATCTTTTCCACACTCTCGATAGTCCAAGGCAAACAGGGCATGACCTCCTGACGGGTCGGTGGCCAAATACACGCCGATAGGCGGATATTCCCATTCTTCCAGCCAAAGTTTTTGCCCCATCGCGCCGCACAAACTCCCTTCTTTTTCAAAACCGATTCCCGACATCTCGCAAATTTGCACATGATCTTTCGCCCACGAATTTTTCTGCGTGGTCGGAAAGCAGTTTTTAACAAATATCCCGCCGTTTTGTACTGCCATCAATTCAATAAAACTTTGCGGCAATTTATAGCCTAGCTCACTTTCTACGGCAGCCAAAATTTCAGGGGTAAACGGGGCTTCTTTGTAGTTTTCATCTGCCCAACTATTAGTTTTCCATACGGAGGACAAATCAAAATCTTTAAAAACTTGGGACATAATGTTCTTCCTTATTGATTTCAGCTATAAACAGGTGGGTGAGTATTCATGCCCGACTTTTACCGTCCATCATTTATGTGCCGGCGGGAATCCAGAAGTTTGAAATTGTAGCAGTCTTGAAATATTTCCGAAATGTCGAGGTCTGGATTCCCGCCTGCGCGGGAATGACGGCGGAGTTTTCGGCAAAAATTGCTCCCCCCGTTTTCAGACGACTATTTGCCTTGTCCTTACTACGGTTTTTCTGCCGTAGGTCGGATTCTCGAATCTGACATTTCTAACAGAGTTTTTTTCGGAAACGATAGACGTGTCAAATATTTTTGTCGAATACAAGTATTCGACCTACATTTTAAATTTACATCTCTTCCAATTTCGCAAACTTGGTGTCCAACTCTTTCACGCCCTGCTTGCCGAAGTTGATGGTCAGTCGGGCGGATTCGCCTTTGTCCACGGCATCGATGATGACGCCGGTGCCGAATTTGGCGTGGCGGACGTTTTGGCCGATGCGGAAGCCTGCGTAGGTTTGCGGCTGTTTGAAGTCTTCGATGATTTTGTCTTTGAACATGGAGGTTTGGCGCGTGTTGCCGTAGCTGTCGTAGGCGGGTTTTTTGACGGACAGGTAGTGCAATACTTCGGGCGGGATTTCTTCGACAAAGCGGGAGACGATGCCGAATTGGGTTTGTCCGTGCAGCATGCGTTGCTGTGCCATGGTGATGTAGAGGCGTTTGCGGGCGCGGGTGATGGCGACGTACATGAGGCGGCGTTCTTCTTCGAGGCCGCCGCGTTCGGCAAGGCTCATTTCGCTGGGGAAGCGGCCTTCTTCCATGCCGGTGAGGAAGACGGCGTTAAATTCCAAGCCTTTGGAGGCGTGGACGGTCATGAGTTGGACGGCTTTTTCGCCTGCGCCTGCTTGGTTTTCGCCGGATTCGAGGGCGGCGTTGCTCAAGAAAGCGAGGATGGGGAAGGCGGGGTCGTCTGAAATGTTTTCGGGCAGGGTTTCAAAGTTGCTGTCTTCGGGTTTGAACTCGATGGCGGCGTTGACGAGTTCGTCAAGGTTGTCGAGGCGGTCTTGGTTGTCGCCTTTTTGGGTTTGGTAGTGTTCGGTCAGGCCGCTGTCTTTGAGGATGCCGACGATGATTTCGGACAGGGGCATTTGTCCGACTTGGTTGCGCAGGGCTTCAATCAGGCGGACGAAAGCGGCGATTTTGGTGGCTTTTGCGCCGGCGTTGCAGGCTGCCTGCCAGAGGGTGATGCCTTGTTCGTTTGAGGCCGTCTGAAGGTTTTCGATGGTGCGTGCGCCGATGCCGCGCGGTGGGAAATTAATCACGCGCAAGAGGGCGTTGTCGTCGTCGGGATTGACGGCGAGGCGCAGGTAGGCGAGGGCGTGTTTGATTTCTTGGCGTTCGTAAAAGCGCAGTCCGCCGTATATTTTGTAGGGAATGCCGCTGCGGAACAGGCTTTGCTCGATAACGCGCGATTGGGCGTTGCTGCGGTAGAGGACGGCGATTTCGTCCAAATCCCAGCCTTCGCGTTCGAGGGCTTTGGTTTCGTCAACGATGAATTGGGCTTCTTCGAGGTCGGTAAAGGCGGAGTAGTAGCGGATTTTGTCGCCTGCTTCGGCGTCGGTACGCAGGTTTTTGCCGAGGCGTTCGTCGTTGTTTTCGATGACGGCGTTGGCGGCGGCGAGGATGTTGCCGACGGAGCGGTAGTTTTGTTCGAGTTTGACGGGCGTGTCGATGTGGAATTCTTCCATCAGCGCGGTCATGTTGCCGACGTTTGCGCCGCGGAAACGGTAAATGCTTTGGTCGTCATCGCCGACGGCAAAGACGGCGGCGTGGTTGCCGGCAATCAGTTTCAGCCAGGCGTATTGCAGCTTGTTGGTGTCTTGGAACTCGTCGACCAGAATGTGGTTGAAGCGGTTTTGGTAGTGCTGGCGCAGGATTTCGTTGTTTTGCAGCATTTCGTAGCTGCGGAGCATGAGTTCGGCAAAATCGACCACGCCTTCGCGTTGGCAGATTTTGTCGTATTCGGCGTAGCACTCAATCATGCGGCGTATATGCGGATCGGGTGCGCTCAAGACGGAAGCGCGCAAGCCGGATTCTTTTTGCGCGTTGATAAAGCCTTGCAGCGAACGCGGCGCGATGATTTCTTCGGCGATGTTGAGGCTTTTGAGCAGACGTTTGATCAGGGAGAGTTGGTCGCCGCTGTCGAGGATTTGGAAGGAAGAGGGCAGGCCGGCGTCGCGGTGGTGCAGGCGCAAAAAGCGGTGGCAGAGGCCGTGGAACGTGCCGAGCCACATGGCGCGGACGTTGACGGGAATCATCGCGCCCAAACGGGTCTGCATTTCTTTGGCGGCTTTGTTGGTAAACGTTACCGCCATAATGCTGTGCACGCTGGCTTGTCCGCTTTGCAAAAGCCAGGCGATACGCGTGGTCAGTACGCGCGTTTTGCCGCTGCCCGCGCCTGCCAGCACAAGGGCGGATTGTGGCGGCCAGGTTACGGCGGAGAGTTGTTCGGGGTTTAAGCCTTGCAGGAGGTTGGGGGCGGATTGGTCGGGAAACATGAAGAGGCCGTCTGAAAATAAATGGGAATGCGATATTTTAAAGGAAATACAAAAGGCCGTCTGAAAAGATGTTTCAGACGGCCTTTGTGTTGGAAGCCGATTAGAACGGACGTACTTCCAAACCGAACATACGGCGCGCGGTGTTCAGCATTTGGCAGCTGAAGCCCCACTCGTTGTCGTACCATGCGAACACTTTAACCATTTTGCCTGCGGTGACTTTGGTCAGCGTAGAGTCGAATGTGCTGGCTTGGGTAGTGTGGTTGAAGTCCATGGAAACCAGTGGCAGGGTATTGTAGGCCAATACGCCTTTCAGACGGCCTTCTTCGGAAGCGGCTTTCATCAGCGCGTTGATTTCTTCGGCGGAAGTGTCGCGGCCTGCTTGGAAGCTCAGGTCAACCAGGGAAACGTTGACGGTTGGTACGCGGATGGCGAGGCCGTCGAGTTTGCCTTTCAGGTCTGGCAATACCAAACCAACGGCTTTTGCTGCGCCGGTTTTGGTCGGAATCATGTTTTCCACGCCGCTACGAGCACGGCGCAGGTCTTTGTGGCGTACGTCGGTTACGGTTTGGTCGTTGGTCAGCGCGTGGATGGTGGTCATCACGCCGTTTACGATGCCGATGTTTTCGTTCAACACTTTGGCCACAGGTGCCAGGCAGTTGGTGGTACAAGACGCGTTGGAGATAACGGTCATGTCGTCGGTAATCACGTCGTCGTTTACGCCGTAAACGATGGTTGCGTCAACGTCATCGCCACCGGGAGCGGAAATCAGTACTTTTTTCGCGCCGCTTTCCAAGTGGATTTTGGCTTTCTCTTTGCTGGTGAACGCGCCGGTACATTCCATGACCAGGTCAACGCCCAATTCGCCCCATGGCAATTCGGCTGGGTTGCGGGTAGAGAAGTAAGGGATTTTTTTACCGTCGATGATGAGGTGTTTCTCATCGTGGGAAACTTCAGAGTTGAAGCGGCCGTGAACAGTGTCGAATTTGGTCAGGTGAGCATTGGTCTCGATGCTGCCGCTGGCGTTGATGGCAACGATGTCGAGTTGGTCTTGCAGTTTGTAGTCAAAAATAGCGCGCACTACTTGGCGGCCGATGCGGCCGTAACCGTTGATGGCAACTTTGATACCCATGGCTTTTCCTCTTCTTTTGGGTTTGGGTTGTGGAGTGAATGGTGGCAATTATAGCAAAAATGTAGTGCTGTGTAATTAATGTTTTATTGAAATTTTTAGGTTCGATTATTTTTGATTGTAGATGATTAGAGTAGAAATACAGGTTTAAATTTATTGTTATTTTGTATTTTTTGAAATTTTGTTTTTTATTAATTCTATTTTTGGTGTTTTATGCTCGTTTTAAATCATGGTAATGAAGGAAACGGGAAAAGGCGGATTGTTTTTGTTTATATTAAACAGAATTTGAGTGTGGCTTTTGATTACGACATACAACAGTGGAATTTTCAGACGGCCTAGGTTTAATCGGGCAAAAGTAAAAGGCCGTCTGAACATTTTTGATGACGTGGAATTTAAACGCCTTGGATTCCTGCTTTTCCCTATTGAATAAGGGGAGGGCGATTTTTAGCAAAGGGGAAATGGTCGGAGCAAGGGAGGGAAAAACGGTGGATTGAGCTGTGTTTGGGGGTTATATAAATAAGTGTATGAAGGTTTTAGTCGTAGTGTATGAAGATTTTGCTTGTGATTTTAATTTAATTATGACTTGTCAACACTGTTAAATTTTTTTACGATAAGGTCAGATTATGTTTGCATGGCCATAAGCGGTGCATCCTCTATACCGGATATTATCCTTGTCCGAATATCTACTTTAACCGACCGGCTTGCCCGGCCTGATTCCTAAATATATACGCGCAAGGCTGAACGGCCTTGGCGGCACTCGACTTTTAAGAGGTTCATCGTGTCAAATTCTCAATCCAGCGAACGCGCGACGTTTAGCAGTCGCCGCGCCTTTATGTTTGCTGCCATCGGCTCGGCCGTGGGCTTAGGCAACATTTGGCGATTCCCTTACATCGCTTTCGACAACGGCGGCGGTGCTTTCGTCCTCCCTTACTTGGTTGCGCTGTTGACGGCAGGTATTCCGCTGTTGCTGCTCGACTACGCCATCGGCCACCGTTACCGCGGTTCGCCACCTTTGGCTTTCCGCCGCCTCGGCCGTTTGTTTGAGCCGATGGGTTGGTGGAACTTCCTGACCAACGTCATCATCTGTATCTACTACGCCGTGATTGTCGGCTGGGCGGCAAGCTATGCCTATTATTCTTTGACTTCGGCATGGGGTGCGGATCCGCAGGCATTCTTCTTCAAAGACTTCCTGCAAATGGCCGATGCCAAAGAATTGGGCTTGGATTTTGTCGGCAAAGTTGCTGGTCCGCTGATTGCCGTGTGGGTGTTTACGCTGGCGATTATGGCTTTGGGCGTACAAAAAGGCGTGGCCGGTTCATCTACATTCTTCATGCCTTTGTTGGTGGTGATGTTCGTCATCATGGTGGGCATTGCGCTGACTCTGCCGGGTGCGGCAAAAGGTTTGAACGCTTTGTTTACGCCTGACTGGAGCCGTTTGGCGGATCCGAAAGTCTGGGTAGCCGCATATGGCCAGATTTTCTTCTCGCTCTCTATCTGCTTCGGCATCATGATTACTTATTCTTCTTACCTGAAGAAAAAAACCGACTTGGGCGGCACAGGCTTGGTTGTCGGCTTTGCCAACAGCAGCTTCGAGTTGCTCGCCGGTATCGGCGTATTTGCTGCATTGGGCTTTATGGCTCAAACCGCAGGCAAAGAAGTCAGCGAAGTGGCATCCAACGGTATCGGCTTGGCGTTTATCGCGTTCCCGACCATCATCAACCAAGCGCCGATGGGCGCGTTGATCGGCGTATTGTTCTTCGGCTCTCTGGTGTTTGCCGGTGTCACTTCGATGATTTCCATCGTTGAAGTGATTGTGGCTGCGATTCAAGACAAAATGAACATTGGCCGTGTCAGCGCAACGCTGATTGCAGGCGTGCCAATGGCAATTATTTCTACCTTGCTGTTCGGTACGACTACCGGCCTGCCTGTGTTGGATGTGTTGGACAAATTCATCAATACCTACGGCATTGTGGCTTCCGGTTTTGTTTATGTTTTGGCGATTGTCTTGTTGAACAAGCTGCCGGAACTGCGCAACCATTTGAATGCGCTGTCTTCCATCCGTGTCGGTAAAGTGTGGACAGCCAGCGTGGTGGTTACCGTCGCTATGCTCGGCTATATGCTGTATCAAGATACTGCCAGCCTCTTAAAAGAGAATTACAGCGGCTATCCTGACAGCTTCCTCAATATCTTCGGTTGGGGCATGGTAGGCACTCTCTTGGTATTGTCCGTCCTGCTTTCTTTCTTGCCGTGGAAACATGGTCAGAACTTCAACGTCAAAGACGAACATGAACACGAACGTGAAGGAGACGAATAATGAGTACTTCAGCCATTATTATGATGCTTGTCGCATTGATCGTCATTTGGGGCGGATTCATCGTCTCCGTCCTGCGCCTGCCTAAAGAATAAGGTTTGAGCAAATGAAAAGGCCGTCTGAAACTTAAATTTCAGACGGCCT